>URGH01000060.1 GCA_900547305.1 uncultured Oscillospiraceae bacterium
CTGTCACTTCGTGACGTCTCCCCACACCGTGGGGAGCAACCCCCTCTGTTTTGGCTTACGTCAAAAAGAAGGGAGCCGATTTGCCTCCCCTGTGTAAGGGGAGGTGGCATGCGCAAGCTATGACGGAGGGGTTGTATAAAAATCACAAACCTGAAATATGCAAATATCAGCGGCTATTTATTTTAATTAAATATTATGAAAGGGTGCGGTGCCGATTGGATGGCTTTAAAAAAGTTACGAGCAGAGAAAATCCACTTATCAAGCTTGTTTCCTCGCTACAGAAAAGCGCGGCTGCAAGGCGCGAAAACGGTCTTTTCGTGCTGGAGGGGCTGCGGCTGTGTACGGACGCGTGCGATAACGGAATCAGGTTTGATAAGTTGATCGTCTCATTTTCGGCAGCGGAAAGGCACGCCGAAAAAATCGCGGAATTCGCGGTATATGCCGATGAATGCATATCTGTTCCCGACGCGCTTTTTAAAAAAATAGGCGATACCGAAAACCCGCAGGGAATAATGGCGCTTTGCAAAATTCCGAAAACCGAAAGCGCAAGCATTAAAAAGAACGGCAAATATGTCGCTTTGGAAAATATAAACGACCCCGCAAATTTAGGCGCGATATCCCGCACGGCGGAGGCGCTGGGGGCGGACGGGCTTATACTGTCCTCGGGCAGCTGCGACCCGTATTCGCCGAAAGCCATGCGCGCCTCAATGGGAACGCTTTTGCGTATGCCGATTTTTGTTTTCGGCGATTTTGCGGCGGAAATGAAAAGTTGCGGACTGAAATTTTACGCCTGCGTGCCGTCGGCGGCGGATGAAAGCATTTCAAATGTAAAATTCCTGCCCGGCTGCGCCGTAATGATAGGCAACGAGGCAAACGGGCTTACCGAAGAAACAAAAGCGGCGGCGCATAAAAAAATCACCGTACCGATGCGCGGCAGAGCCGAATCGCTCAATGCGGCGGCAGCGGCGGCAATAGCCGTTTGGGAAATGATGAAATGATTGAATACCTTATATGGCTGCAAACAGCCCTCGGTGCGGGAAATCCGCGCGGGGCGCGGGCGCTCGATAAAATAGGCAGCGCCGAGCAAATTTACAAAATGAATGATACAGAGCGCAGGCAAAGCGGTGTTTTTTCGCCGAAAGACCTTGAAAGGCTGCGCCTTACGAAATTGGGTGAGGCAAAGGCAATAGAAAAGGAATGCCGCCGCCACGGGATAACCCTGCTTGCCTACGGGGATAATAAATACCCCGAAAAGCTGAGGGTAATAGCCGCGCCGCCGATTTTGCTTTATTTAAAGGGCAAGCTGCCGAATATGGATGAAACGCCCGCAATTTGCATTGTGGGGCCGCGAAAATCAAGCGAGTTCGGGCAGAAAGCTGCGTATTCTCTGGGTTACCGTTTGAGTCTGGCCGGAATGACGGTGGTAAGCGGCGGAGCGCACGGCAGTGATTTTTACGCCCACAGCGGCGCTTTAAAGGCCGAGGGCAAAACCGTGCTTGTTATGGGCTGCGGAATAGAATCGGACTATCTGCCCGAAAATGCCGCGCTCAGGCGCGCTGTGGCTGAAAACGGCTGCCTTGTAAGCGAATATCCGCCCTTTGAGGGCGCCTCGAAATACACCTTTCCTGTGAGAAACAGGCTTATGTCGGCTTTAGCCGACGCGGTTATTATAACCGAGGCAGGCATGCGCAGCGGCGCGCTTAACACGGCTAACCACGCGCTCAACCAAGGCAAGGAAATTTTTGTAATACCAGGTTCACCGGCGGATGAAAATTACGCCGGCTCAAACGCCTTGCTCCGCGACGGCGCCCGACCGCTGCTTGATATAAGCGATATTTTGAATGAATATCTGCCGCGGTACCCCGATAAAATTGATATTGAGAAAGCAATTAAAAAGCGGGCAAAGCCCGAGGAAGAACACGCGGCGAAACCCGAAAAAACGGAAGTTCACAAAAAATTATCAATTGAAACTCTTTCAAATGAGGCAAAAATAGTATATAATCAATTGAATAAGCCTATATTTTATCCCGATGAGATAAATAATACTTCTTTAGAGCCGAGCGATATTTTAGCGGCGCTTACCGAGCTTGAAATAGAAGGGCTTATACGCTCGCTGCCCGGCGGCAGGTACGAGCTTATCAACAACTGAAGACGGAGGAAGGAAATGTCTAAGCTTATAATAGTTGAGTCACCCACCAAGGTGAAAAGCATAAAAAAATATTTAGGCGGCGGCTATGAGGTAATGGCTTCAATGGGTCATGTGCGCGATTTGCCGAAATCAAAGCTGGGCGTTGATACCGAGCACGATTTTAAACCGCAGTATATAAATATGTCGGACAAGAAGGACTTAATAAAGCAGCTTAAAACGGCGGCGGCAAACAGCGACGGCGTGCTGCTCGCAACCGACCCTGATAGAGAGGGAGAGGCAATATCTTGGCATTTGGCATATTTGCTGGCGCTCGATTTAAACGAGCCTAACCGCGTAGCCTTTAACGAAATTACCGAAAGCGGCGTAAAAGCAGGCATTGCCGCACCGCATAAAATAGATTTGAACCTTGTTGACGCGCAGCAGGCAAGGCGCGTGCTCGACAGAATAGTGGGCTATAAGCTAAGCCCGTTTTTATGGAAAAAGGTCAAGGGCGGGCTTTCCGCGGGCCGTGTGCAAACGGTGGCTTTAAGGCTTATTGTAGAGCGCGAAAGGGAAATTGAAAAGTTTAATTCCGAGGAATACTGGAGCGTAGACGCAAAGCTGCTTGCAGGCACAAAGAGCTTTAAGGCGGCTCTTTACGGCTTTGCCGACGGTAAGAAAATAGACGTAATTCCGAATGCGGAGGAGGCCGACAAAATAGTATCGGCGCTCGGCGGCGCCGAATATATAGTATCGGCGCTTAAAAAGGGCACGCGCAAAAAGCAGCCCGCACCGCCATTTATAACCTCTACCCTTCAGCAAGAGGCTTCGCGCAAATTGGGCTTTACGGGTCAGCGCACAATGCGCATTGCGCAGCAGCTTTACGAGGGCGTTGATGTTCCGGGAGCGGGCACAACGGGTCTTATAACCTATATGCGTACCGATTCGCTGCGTATATCGGAAGAGGCGCGCGCGGCGGCTTATAAGTATATTACAGGGCGCTACGGCAGGGAATATCTGCCCGAAAAGCCACGCTATTTCAAAACAAAGAGCGGCGCGCAGGACGCGCATGAAGCAATCCGACCCACCTCCATCGGCTTTACGCCCGAGTCGGTCAAGGAATCACTTACCGCCGAGCAGTATAAGCTATACAAGCTTATTTGGGAGCGGTTTATAGCCTCACTTATGGAGGTTTGCGTGCAGAACACCGTAAACGCCGATATTACTGCGGGCGATTATTTATTCAAGGCGAGCGGGTATTCGGTAAAGTTTGACGGCTTTACCGTGCTTTACGAGGAGGGCAAGGATGAAGACAGCGCCGAGGGCGGCGCTCTGCCCGAAATGAAAACGGGCGATAAGCTGAAATTAAAGGAGCTGACCCCAAACCAGCACTTCACGCAGCCCCCCGCAAGATACACCGAGCCGACCCTCATTAAGGCGCTTGACGAAAACGGGATAGGCAGACCTTCTACCTATGCGCCGATAATTTCCAATATATTGGGGCGCGACTATATTGAACGCGAGAAAAAGAGCCTAAAGCCTACCAATCTCGGTATGGTGGTCTCCGACCTTATGGTGGAGTATTTCGATAAGATAGTGGACGTTAAGTTTACCGCAGGGCTTGAAAAGCAGCTTGACGAAATAGGCGCGGGCAAGCGCGGCTGGGTTGATACGATAAAGGATTTTTATAAGGATTTTGATAAGCTTTATAAAAAAGCCGAGGACTCACTTGAGGGCAAGCGCGTAAAGGTGCCCGATGAGGAAACCGACGTAATATGCGATAAATGCGGCAGAAAAATGGTGGTAAAATCGGGCAGGTTCGGCAAGTTCCTTGCATGCCCCGGCTACCCCGAGTGCAAAAACACAAAGCCAATGCCCGAGGACGAGGTTAAGCAGCCCTGCCCGAAATGCGGCGGAAAACTGGTTAAAAAGACCTCTAAAAAGGGTAAGAAGTTCTACGGTTGCTCAAATTACCCCGAGTGCGATTTCGCAGCCCCGGGCATACCCACGGGCGAAAAATGCCCCGAGTGCGGCAGCTTTATTATAAGCGGCGTTCGCGGCAGAAAATACTGCATGAATTCGGAGTGCCCCACAAGGCAGAAGAAAGCGGATAAAAAAACGGATGAATAAATTAACTGTAATAGGCGGCGGACTTGCAGGGTGCGAGGCAGCCTATGCCGCGGCAAACCGCGGCATAAAGGTAGAGCTGATTGAAATGAAGCCCGCCAAAAGGACCGCGGCGCATAAAAGCGATTATTTGGCAGAGCTTGTCTGCTCAAATTCGCTGAAAGCATCTCGGGTAGACTCTGCCGCGGGGCTTTTAAAGGAAGAAATGCGCAGGCTCGGCTCTGTTTGCCTTGCTGCGGCGGATAAATCGGCAGTGGCGGCAGGCGGCGCGCTTGCGGTTGACCGCGATATTTTTTCAAGGCTTATAACCGAAAAAATAAAAAACCACCCGAATATCACCGTGACCGAAAGGCTTGTTACCGAAATACCGCAAGGCGGCATTACGGTAATAGCGACAGGACCTTTAACGGACGATAAACTGGCGGAAAAACTGGCGGGGCTTTGCGAGGGCGGCAATTTAAGCTTTTACGACGCCGCCGCGCCTATTGTAACGGCGGAAAGCGTGGATATGAGCAAGGCGTTTTTTGCCTCGCGCTATGATAAGGGCGGCGACGATTATATAAACTGCCCCATGAACAAGGAGGAATACACCGCCTTTTACCGTGAGCTGATAAACGCGGAATCCGCCCCCTTGCACGGCTTTGATAAAGCGCCCAATGTGTACGAGGGCTGTATGCCCATAGAGGTGCTGGCAAAGCGGGGCGAGGACTCAATAAGATTCGGACCGTTAAAGCCCGTGGGACTTCGCGACCCGAGAACGGGGCACCGCCCGTGGGCGGCGGTTCAGCTGCGGCGGGAAAACGCGGCGGCTACCCTTTTCAATATAGTCGGCTTTCAAACCAACCTTAAATTTTCAGAGCAAAAAAGGGTATTTTCAATGATACCGGGGCTTGAAAACGCCGAATTTATGCGCTACGGGGTAATGCACCGCAACACCTTTATAAATTCGCCGAAGCTGTTAAACCGCAATTTATCACTTAAAGCGGATAAAAATATTTTTATTGCGGGGCAGCTTTCGGGCGTTGAGGGATATATGGAATCGGCGGCAAGCGGCATAATTGCGGGAATAAACGCGGCGGCTGAAATAATGGGCGAAAAACCCCTTGTTTTACCCGAAACCACCATGACAGGCGCGCTGCTTTCATATATTACAAACCCGCTGACGGATAATTTTCAGCCCATGGGGGCGAATTTCGGAATAATTCCGCCGCTTGAAACCCATATAAGGGACAAGCGCGAACGCTACGCAGCTTTGGCTGCGCGGGCGCTCGGGATACTTGCGGAGAATATAAAAACGGAGGAAATGTGAAAATGCGTATTGCAGTTGACGCTTTCGGCGGCGATAACGCGCCGCTTGAAATAATAAAGGGCGCGGCGCTGGCATCACGGGAATATTCGGTGGATATTACCCTTACTGGCAATGAAAAGACCATAAGGGAAATAATAGCCCGCGAGGGTCTTGAATTTTCGGGCAACCTTAAAATAATTGATACCGATGACGTAATTTCAATGCACGACGAGCCCACATCGCTTGTGAAAGCCCATAAGGAAAGCTCAATGGCAAAGGCGTTTTACGAGTTGGCAGAGGGCAGAGCCGACGCCTTTGTTTCCGCAGGCTCAACGGGCGCCGTGGTAGTGGGCGGCACGCTTATAGTAAAGCGCATTAAGGGCATAAAACGCCCCGCGCTTGCAGGGCTTATTCCCGCGCCGGGCGGTACATATATGCTTATGGATATGGGCGCTAATGCCGATTGCCGCCCCGAAATGCTCTGCCAGTTCGGAGTAATGGCAAGCGTTTATATGGAAAACGTGGCGGGTATAGCTAACCCGAAAATAGGGCTTTTGAATATCGGCACGGAGGATACAAAGGGCGGCGAGCTGCAAAAGGCGGCGTATAAGCTTATGAAAGAGGCACCCATAAACTTTGTGGGCAATATAGAATCGCGCGAGATGCCCAAGGGCGTGTGCGACGCGGTAATAACCGACGGCTTTACGGGAAATATCGCCCTAAAGCTTATAGAGGGCACTGTTTCCACCCTTTTCGGGCTTATAAAGCAGGTGTTTTACAAAAGCCTTAAAAATAAACTTGCGGCGCTCACCGTAAAGGGCGATTTAGGCTCGCTTAAAAGCATGATGGACAGCTCCGAGGTGGGCGGCGCGCCGCTTATGGGCGTTCGCGGCACGGTTATAAAGGCGCACGGCAACTCGGACGCAAAGGCTATAAAGAACGCAATAGGTCAGGCGGTTAAATTCACCGAAACAGATGTGGTGGGTAAAATTTCCGCCTCGCTTTCAGAATAAAAAAGAAGGAAAAACAAAAATGGAAGGCTTAGAAGAAAAATTAGGCTATAAATTTAAAAATATTGATTTGCTTAAAAACGCGCTTACCCATTCCTCATACGCAAACGAGGTGCGCGGCGGCTTTTCTTCAAATGAAAGGCTGGAATTTTTGGGGGATTCGGTGCTTTCTATTATAGTATCGGATTATATTTACAGGCACTACCGCTCTTTACCCGAGGGAGAGCTTACAAAGCTGAGGGCATCGCTTGTGTGCGAAAAATCGCTCTGCGCCTTTTCAAGAGAGCTTGAGCTCGGGAAATACCTTATGCTCGGCAAGGGCGAGGATAAGGGCGGCGGAAGAGAGCGCGACTCTATTTTAGCCGACGCGTTTGAGGCGGTGCTTGCCGCAATTTATCTTGACGGCGGAATGGAGCCCGCAAAGCGCCACGTTATGAACTTTGTTTTAAGGGAGCTAAAGCATACCGACGACGAGGTTTTCAAGGACTACAAAACCGCCCTGCAGGAGATAATTCAGCGCAACCCCGAGGAAAGCGTTAACTATGTTCTTACGGGCACAAGCGGACCCGACCACGATAAGAGCTTTAAGGTTGAGGTGCGCCTTAATTCCAACGTTATAGGCACAGGGATCGGCAAAAACAAAAAGCAAGCCGAGCAAATGGCGGCAAAAGAGGCACTTAGGCTTATGGGTGCCGAAATATGAGCCGAAAGCACTCTAATATATCAATTTTTGTGCCGCACATAGGCTGCCCCAATAAATGCAGCTTTTGCAACCAGCGCTATATAACGGGCGCCTGCAAGGGCCCCGGTGCGGACGATGTGGGCGCGGCGGTAGCGGCGGCGCAAAGCAGTAAAAGCTACGACCCCGCCACCACCGAAATTGCCTTTTTCGGCGGCAGCTTTACCGCTATTAACCGCAACTATATGACCGACCTTTTAGAGGCGGCGGCGGTTTTTGTGCGCGCGGGTTTAGTGCGGGGAATCAGAATTTCCACCCGACCCGACGCGATAAATGAAGAAATACTAGGCATTTTAAAGGGCTACGGCGTGACGTCCATTGAGCTCGGCGCGCAGAGCATGAACGACCGCGTGCTTAAAATGAATAACCGCGGGCACACGGTAAAGGATGTTGAAAACGCCTCTGCCCTTATAAAACGGCACGGCTTTGAACTGGGGCTGCAAATGATGACGGGGCTTTACGGCGACAGTGATTCATCTGCAATTCATACCGCCGAAAAGCTTATTGCCCTGCACCCCGATACGGTAAGAATTTACCCCACCATAGTATTAAAGGATACCGATTTAGCCGCGCTTTACGCCGATAATATTTACAAGCCGCAAACGCTCGATAAAGCAGTTAAATTAGCATCCGAGCTTTACACTATGTTTGAAGAAAACGGTGTGAGGGTAATAAGGCTCGGGCTGCACTCAATTGAGGAGAAGGCGTATATTGCAGGACCCTGGCACCCCGCGTTCAGCGAGCTTTGCCAATCGCAGATAATGCTGACGGGTGCGCTTAAAAGCCTTAAAGATAAAGGAAATTATATAATTTATGTAGCCCCCGGGTGCGTTTCCAAAATGACGGGGCAGAAAAGGAAAAACCTTGTTTTCCTTGCGGGAAAAGGCTATAACTGCCGCGTAAGGGAGGATAAAGCCCTTACGGGACTTGATTTCAGAACAGAAAGAGAAGTGTGACAAAAATGCTGTTAAGCTCCATTCAGATACAGGGCTTTAAATCCTTTGCCGATAAAACGGTACTCAAATTCGGCAAGGGCATAACCGCGGTTGTAGGCCCTAACGGCAGCGGCAAGAGTAATATATCCGACGCGGTGCGTTGGGTGCTCGGCGAGCAGTCTACCAAAAGTCTGCGCGGGCAGTCTATGGAGGATGTAATTTTCGGCGGCACCGAAACCCGCCGCCCGCACGGCTACTGCGAGGTCACGCTTAATATAGATAATTCGGACAGAACCCTTAATTTCGATAACGATACCGTTGCCGTTACCCGCCGCTACTATCGCTCGCACGAGAGCGAGTACGCTATAAACGGCGTTTCGGTACGGCTTAAAGATATTCACGAGCTGTTTATGGACACGGGCCTTGGGCGCGACGGCTACTCTATGATAGGTCAGGGCAGAATTGATAATATAATCAGTTCAAAATCGGATGAACGCCGCGATATTTTTGAAGAGGCGGCGGGAATTTCAAAATACCGTTACAGAAAGTTAGAAGCGGAAAGAAAGCTTACCGCCGCAGAGGATAACCTTTTAAGGCTGCACGATATTTCGGACGAGCTTGAGGCGCGCGTGGGTCCCCTTAAAGAGCAAAGCGCAAAGGCGCAGAAATTTTTGGAACTTTCCGACCGCAAAAAGGAGCTTGAAATAGGGCTTTGGATTCACACTCTGGATAATTCAAAGGAAACCTTGCGCGCGCAGGAAAGCAAAATTGCCGCCGCGCAGCTTGCCTACCGCGAAATTGATGAGGAATTGAGCAGCTTTGACCGCCGCTCAGAAGAAAACACGGCGTATTTTGCCCGCCTTACCTCGGATATTGAGGGGGAGCGGCTTAATATTTCGCGCCTGAATGAGGAAATTCTCAAAAACGACGGCGCAATTACGGTTATTAAAAACGATATGGAGCACAACCGCCAGTCCTTTGAGCGCTTGCAGGCGGAGGCAGAGCAACTGGGCGTTTCGGACGCAGCAGCGGCAGAGGAAATTGAAAAAAGGCAAGCCGCGGCAGACGAGAAAAAGGCACAAAAGGCAGAGACAGAGCAAAAGCTCGCAGAGCTTGAAAAGCACCTTTCGGACCTGCTTACAAGCAGCGAGAATATATCCCGCAAAATAGAAAACGAGGTTAAGCGCCTGAACGCTTTAACCGCCGAAAGCGCCGATAAACGCGTGGAAATGGTAACGGCGGAAAGCGCCGCCGAGGAGACCGTTGCCCGCCGCGAAAACGCGGGGCAGCAGATAGCGGAATACACGGAACAGCTTGATAAGCTGACAGAGGAATTTAACGAGACCCAAAAGCTGATACAGAATATTGAGGAAGAAATTATAAGCCGCCAAAACGCAGTAAAGGGCTATGAACTGCGGCTGACTTCTAAAAAAGAGGCTGCCGAGAAAATCAAGGCGGAGCTTGAAGAAAAGCGGCTTGACGCAGAGGAAAAGCGCCGCAGGGCGAAAATTCTGCGCGACCTTGAAAACAGTATGGAGGGGTTCAGCCACTCTGTAAAGGAAATTGTAAAGCAGGCGGAAACGGGTACGCTGCGCGGCATTTGCGGTCCGGTTTCAAAGCTTATAAGCGTGGAAAAGCAGTACGGCGTTGCGGTGGAAACCGCGCTTGCCGCTTCTATACAG
Organism: uncultured Oscillospiraceae bacterium; assembly: GCA_900547305.1. Taxonomy (GTDB): domain Bacteria; phylum Bacillota; class Clostridia; order Oscillospirales; family Acutalibacteraceae; genus UBA737. The sequence continues at coordinate 9,910 of URGH01000060.1, forward strand.
AATATAATAGTTGAAACCGAGGCGGACGCAAAGCGGGCTATAGGCTATCTTAAATCCACCAGGGGCGGCAGAGCTACGTTTTTACCCGTAGCCACCATAAAATCGCGCGAGTTTAAAGAGCACGGCTTTGAAGATATGGCGGGCTATGTGGGCATTGCGAGCGACCTTGTGGAAACCGATAATAAATACCGCGAAATAATTAAATATCTGTTAGGTGCCGTTGTTGTGACAGAGGATATTGACTCCGCCGCGGCAATAGCAAAAAAATTCGGCTACCGCATAAAGGTTGTATCTCTTGACGGGCAGATTGTAAACCCCGGCGGCTCGCTCACGGGCGGCTCGCTTACTAAAAACGCAGGGCTTATTAACCGCGCGGCGGATATAAAAGCCTTAGAGGACGCAGCCGAGAGCCTAAAGCAGAAAACAGCAGAGCTTGAAGAAAAGCTGCGGGAGGCGGAAGAAGCCGCTGCAGCGGTAAGCGCAGATATAACTGCGGTGCGCGCGGAAATTACCACCGCCAATGAGGATAAAATAAGGGCGCTTGCAGAGCTGCGCCGAATAGGCGACCTTAAAACCGCCGCCGAAGGCGCAATAAAGCAGCTGACCGCCGAAAAGGGCAGCTATGATGAAAAGCTTAAGCAGCTAAAGGAGACTGCCGCAGCGGCGGCAAGAGCCATTGCCGAGCTTGATAAGCAGAAAAATGAGGTTCAGGCAAGCGTAGCGGATATGACGGGCGGCAGGGATAATCTTAACGCTGACCGCGAGGAGTCAGCCGAGCAAATAACCGCCTTAAAGCTTAATATAATAGAAATGCAAAAGGATATTGAGGCGGCGGATAATTCGGTTGCGGCGCTTAAGGACTCGGTAAGCGGCAGGGCGCAAAGGCTTAAATCCATTGACACGGAGACAGAGCAGCTGAATGTGGCAAACAGCGCTTTGGAGCAGAAAATACAGAATACCGAAAGCGCTACCGCGGCTTTAAGGGAGCAGATAAAGCAATCGGAAACCAATATAAACGAAATGCTTGAAAAACGCGACCAAACCGAAAAAGCGGGCGTGGAGCTGCGCTCGGGCGAGCGCGAAAAAACCGCGCTGCGCGAAAAAACGGGCGGGGAATTAGCCCGCCTTACAGAGCGGCGCGAGGTAATGCTGCGCGAGTACGACGACGTTATAAAGCAGCTTTACGATGAATACCAGCTTACCCGCAGCGAGGCTGAAAAAATAGGCGTTGCAATTGATAAGCCCGCAGAGGCTAAAAAGAGCCTTGCCGAAATTAAGGCTAAAATACGGTCGCTCGGCAGCGTTAATGTTTCGGCGATTGAGGAATATAAGGAGGTAAGCGAGAGGTACGAGTTTATGTCGGCACAGATAAACGACGTGGAGACCACCCGCGCCGAGCTGCACAAGCTCATAAACCAGCTTACCCACCAAATGCAGGATATTTTCACCGAGGGCTTCGGCAGGATAAACGAAAACTTCCGCAAGACCTTTACCGAGCTTTTCGGCGGCGGCAGCGCAAGCCTTACCCTTTCCGACCCCGAAAACGTGCTTGAAAGCGGAATTGATATAAACGTTAAGCTGCCGGGCAAAAACGTACCGAGCCTTGACGGACTTTCGGGCGGCGAAAAGGCGCTTATAGCCCTTTCAATATACTTTGCAATAATGCGCGTAAACGCGCCGCCGTTCTGCTTCTTAGACGAGGTTGACACCGCGCTTGACGATATAAACGTTGACCGCTTTGCCGATTATATGAAAAAATCGGGCTTTGCCACGCAGTTTATCTGCGTAACGCACCGCCGCGGCACTATGGAGGCGGCGGATATGCTTTACGGCGTTACAATGCAGGAAAAGGGCATAACAAAGCTGATTGAGCTGAACGTTGCGGAGCTTGAAAAAACGTTATTGCAGAACAAGGGCGCGTAAAATATATTTCCGAAAGCAGGGTTAAAATGGGATTTTTCAGTAAAATTAAGCAGGGTCTTCAAAAAACGAGGGACTCAATTGCAAACGGTGTAAACAGCGTTATAAACAGCTTTACCAAAATTGACGAGGAGCTGTTTGAGGAGCTTGAAGAAACGCTTGTAATGTCTGATATAGGCGTAAACACGGCAGGCGAAATATGCGAAAAGCTGCGGCACAAAATAAAAGAAACGGGAGCGACCGACCCCAACGAAATTAAGGGTATGCTAAAGGAAATAATAGCTGAAATGCTGGGCGAAAACGAGGGGTTAAGGCTTGAAACCAAGCCCTCGGTAATACTGGTTATAGGCGTAAACGGCGTTGGCAAGACCACCTCAATAGGCAAGCTGGCTTCACAGCTCAAGAAGGACGGCAAGACCGTGGTGCTCGGCGCGGCGGACACCTTCCGCGCGGCGGCTATTGACCAGTTAGGCATTTGGGCGGAGCGCGCGGGCGTTGCAATGGTGAAAAGCCTTGAAGGTACGGACCCCGCCTCGGTTGTGTTTGATACAATAGCCTCGGCTAAATCAAGGGGAGCGGACGTTATTATATGCGATACCGCGGGCAGGCTGCACAATAAGAAAAATCTTATGGATGAGCTTGCGAAAATATACCGCGTTATAGGCAGAGAGCTGCCCGATTCATCGGTTGAAACCTTGCTTGTGCTTGACGCGGCAACGGGGCAAAACGCAGTTAATCAGGCGCGCGAGTTTTCAAACGTTGCAAATATTACGGGAATTATTTTAACAAAACTTGACGGAACGGCAAAGGGCGGTATAATAGTAGCTATAAAGAACGAGCTTGGCATACCGGTGAAATATGTCGGCGTGGGCGAGGGAATTGACGATTTGCAGCCCTTTGACGCAGCCGAATTTGCCGACGGAATTTTCGGGGAGTAAAAAATGAAAATATTTATTGCAACCAAAAACCACCATAAATTAGAAGAGCTTGAAAGAATTTTAAAGCCTATGGGCTTTGAGGTGCTAAGCGAAAACGACCTTGAAAGCCCGCTGCCCGAGGTTGAGGAAACGGGCAAGACCTACGAAGAAAACGCGCTTTTAAAAGCGTACTCGGGGCTAAATGTAACGGGCATTACGACCGTGGCGGATGATTCGGGACTGAGCGTGGATATTCTTGACGGCGCGCCGGGGCTTTACTCTGCGCGGTATTCGGGCAGCGGCGCCACCTATTCTTCAAATAACGAAAAGCTTTTGGCGGCGCTGAAGGACGTGCCGAAGGATAAGAGAACCGCAACCTTTGTTTCAGCTATTGCCTGCGTTTTCCCCGACGGCAGAAAATTCACCGTAAGGGGCGAGTGCAAAGGCTTTGTGGCAGAGGAATGCCACGGCAGCGGCGGTTTCGGTTATGACCCGCTGTTTATATGCTCTGCGGGCTGCTACGCCGAAATGACGGCGGAGGAAAAGGACAGGGTAAGCCACCGCGGAAACGCCCTGCGGCTTTTTAAAGAAGAGCTTAAAAAATATATTTGATTCGGAGAAGAAAAATGTTAAACAGCAGACAAAGAGCACAATTACGCGGGCTTGCAAACAGCCTTGATACAATTTTTCAGGTAGGAAAGGGCGGCGTTACCGAAAACACGGTAAAGCAGGTTGACGACGCGCTTGAGGCGCGCGAGCTTATAAAGCTGCGCGTGCTTGAAACAAGCCCGGTTTCCTCCCGCGAGGCGGCGGACGAAATTGCCGAAAAAACACATTCGGACGTGGTGCAGGTAATAGGCACACGCTTTGTGCTTTACAGGGAAAGCCGCGATAACAAGCAAATAAGGCTTGTGAAATAATGGGAATTACCGCAATTTTCGGCGGAACCTTTAACCCGCCGCATATAGGGCATTACGAAATGCTGCGTTCGCTTGAAAACAACCCCGATATTGAAGAAATTATGCTGCTGCCCGACCGTATACCGCCGCATAAGGTGTGCGATTTTTTAGCGTCGGATACAGACCGCATAAATATGTGCAGGCTGCTTTCGGCGGATTTTAAAAAAGCCGCCCTTTGCCTTATAGAATTTGAGCGCGAGGGCAAAAGCTACTCTATTGATACGGTAAGGCTTTTAAAGCGGAAATACCCGCAGAAAAGTTTTGCGTTTGTGTGCGGCGGCGATATGCTTATATCATTTGATAAGTGGTATAAATACGAGGAGCTTTTGCGGGAAATACCCTTTATAGTATTTCGGCGCGAGGGGTGCGACGGTGAGGAATTTGACCGCCGCGCGGAGTATTTTATATCGCTCGGGATGAATCTTACGGTACCTAAGGACAAAATACCCGACGTTTCCTCAACCTTTATAAGGAACAACGCGGAAAAGGCGCGGGAATATTTACCAAAACCTATTTATGAGTATATTAAAAACGGGGGAATTTACCGTGTGTGAAAATAAAACCGATTACGAGGCTTTAAAGCTTATTTTAAAGCAGCGGCTTAACGAAAAGCGGTATTATCATTCGCTGTGCGTGGCGGACGAGGCAAAGCGCCTTGCGGAAAAATACGGCGGAAACGCCGAAAAAGCGTATCTTGCGGGGCTTTTGCACGATATAACCAAAAATGCCCCCAAGGCTGAGCACTTGAAAATCTTCGCCGATTTTGGTATAATACCGAATGAAATAGAAAAGGGCGCCGAAAAGTTGTGGCATGCAATGTCGGGAGCGGCGTATGTAGAGCATATTTTGGGAATAAAGGACCCCGAAATTATTGACGCGATACGCTACCACACCACGGCAAAGGCGAATATGTCGCTGCTCTCCAAAATTCTTTACCTTGCGGACTTTACGTCTGCCGACCGCGATTATGAGGATGTGGACGTAATACGGAAATATGTGGACGAATCGCTCCAAAAGGCGTTTGTTTACGCTTTGCAGTATTCCATAAAGGATTTGGTGGAGCAGGCGCGCGCGGTGCATCTTGATACCGTGGCGGCATACAACGAAGCGGTGCTTTGAAATCGGTGAAATTATGAATTTTGAAATTAAAAACGGCGATTTTTATAAGGACGGAAAACCTATAAAGCTAATATCCGGCGCGGTGCATTATTTTCGCAATATGCCGGATACCTGGGAGGATATTTTCGCAAAGCTGAAAGCCTTGGGCTGCAACTGTGCCGAAACCTATTGTGCGTGGAATCTTCACGAGCCGGAGTCCGGCAAATACGATTTTTCGGGCAGACTGGATATTGAGGGCTTTATTAAAGCCGCCGAAAAAGCGGGGCTTATGGTAATAGTCCGCCTGGGACCGTATATCTGCGCCGAGTGGGAATTCGGGGGCTTGCCTTGGTGGATCCAGTGTGATGAGGAAATTGAAATTCGCTGTATGAACAAGGCTTATATCAAGCATTTCGACCGTTATCTTGATACCTTGCTTGCGAAAATTAAGCCGCTGCTTGCAACTAACGGCGGACCCGTAATTATGCTGCAATGCGAAAATGAATACGGCTATTACGGCGACGATAAAAAATATCTTGAATATTTAAGGGACGGCTACCGCCGCCGCGGAATAGACGTTCCGCTGTTTACATCGGACGGTACGGGTTATTCCGAGCTTGCCGACGGTACGGCGGACGGCTGCCTGCCCACCCTTAATTTCGGCAGCCGCGTCGAAGAAAATTTTGCTTGCCACGATAAAATGTTCCCGAACGTGCCTAAAATGTGTATGGAAATGTGGAACGGCTGGTTTGACGCGTGGGGAGATGAGCGGCACCACACAACAAGCGCCGATGATTATGCGGGCGTGGTGCGGGATATGCTTAAAAAGGGCAGCCTTAATATGTATATGTTTATAGGCGGCACAAACTTTGGGTTTACCTCGGGGGCTAACCACTATGAGAAGTTTGCGCCCGACGTTACAAGCTACGATTATGACGCGCTGCTTACGGAATGCGGCGACACCACCGAAAAATATTTTGCCGTGCGAAAAGTTATAGCCGAGGAAACAGGCGTAACACCGCCCGAAGTGCCCGAAAACCGCAAAAAGTATGCTTACGGCAGGTTTAAGCTTACACAAAGCGCGGGGCTGCTGCCCAACCTTGATATTATTTCAAGCCCGATACACAGCGATGTGCCGCGCGCTATGGAGCACTACGGCACGGGCTACGGCTATATAGCCTACACCACCGTTTTAAACCGCGATTATA
>URGH01000061.1 GCA_900547305.1 uncultured Oscillospiraceae bacterium
TGCGACCGCTATGTCGAGCCGTTCGGCGGGTCGGGTGCTGTGCTGCTCGGAAAGCCCGTGCCGGATAAATTCGAGGTCTTCAACGATTACAACCATAACCTTGTCAATCTGTTCCGCTGTATGCGCGACAGACCGATGGAATTTATCCGTGAACTCGGCTTTTTAAGCCTTAATTCCCGTGACGATTTAGCCGTGCTTAAAAAATTCTTTGAAAAAGAGGAATTTACAGAGGAATATCTAAAGGCACAGCTTGACCTGACCGAAATAATGCTGCCCGAAGTGACCGCCAAAGAAGTGCGGACGCTGTATTCGGCGGCGAGGAATGACCACGACCTACGCAGGGCTGCTATGTTCCTAAAACTCATCCGTTACAGCTACTCAAGCAGCTGCAAATCCTTTGCCTGTCAGCCGTTTTCACTGCGTACACTTTTCACGCTTGTGCAGGACTTCGCAAAGCGTTGTGAAAATGTAGTTATAGAAAATCAAGACTTTGAAACCCTTATAAAGCACTACGACAGACCCACAACATTTATTTACTGTGACCCGCCGTATTATACAAGCGAATATGTGTACGATTGCGGCTTTACTTGGGAGGATCATATAAGGCTTTATCACGCACTTGCGGGTATGAAAGGCAAGTTTTTGCTGTCGTATAACGACTGTCCCGAAATCCGAGAGTTATATAAAGAATATAGCTTTTTCGATTTCAAGCGCGTTCACAGTATGGCGCAGAAATATGAGGCGGGAAAGGAATTTCCCGAACTGCTTATAGCCAACTATGACCTGTTTGAACGGGAACGGCAGAAACCGTATCAGCTGACGCTGTTTGACTCTATAAACAAGCCTGTTGACTATGAAAAAATACTAAAGGAGAACATTATATGCAGAATGAAAAGATAAAAGACAAAGAAACCGTTATGATTCCCGTGCCTGCAGAGCTGCTGCTCGAAGCCGGAATATATGAAGGCGACCCGATGCAGATGTACGCAGACGGGCATAAAATAGTTATTCAGAATATTGACGACATAAAGAATTTTGTCTGCGATAACGATTGCGAAAACTGCCCCATTGTGGATACCGACTGTGACGGCGACTGCGAGGGCTGCCCATGTAATAATAACTGCGATGAAAGCGAGGCGAACTGATATGACAAAGCTGTACCGTATTCTCGGAAAGCGGGGAAGAATTACTATTCCGTTTGAAATAAGGCAGCGGGTCGGGTTTTCATATAACGATGTGCTGTCCTTTACCGAATCGCCGGACGGCAGAACCGTAACAGTTAAGCGTGAGAAGATATGCGATAACTGCTCCGGCACAAAGGAAACGGAAAAGGACAACGAAATGACGCTTGAGGATTTCCTCGACAGCCTTTCCGCCGAGCAGCAGCGCGTGGCGCTTGTACATTTATCCGTAAAATGGGCGGAAAATAAAGAAAAATAAAAATTTCTCTGGACTTTCCGTGAAAAATCTGTATTGTATAGGTAGAGGTGATGTGAATGAAAAAACGGGAAATACTTATCGCGGCAATAATTGTATTAAGTCTTGTAGGATGTAAGGCAGAAAAGGAAAATGTCGGCAGCATAGCGGTAAATACCGAAAGCAGTATAACCGAAACGGCGTCCGACATATCAGAAACCCCTGCCGACGCATCAAGCAATAAAACCGCGGAAATAACGGAAAAACCGGAAAGCAGCGCACCGGCAGAGAGCAGAAATGAAAATAAGCTGACGGAAAGTACAATGCAAAACAACGGCGAGCCTAAAAAAACGGAGAAACCGAAAACACCGACAGAGCCGGAAACCCGTAAGACCGAAAGCGAAAAACCGCCCGCCCCGACAGAATCGGTCAGTAAACCGGAGGAAATACAGATACCGAGTGAATCATCTGTACCCGAAAAGCAAGAGCCGGAGTTTAATATAGATTACTACATTAAAGCAGCGCAGGAATACGCGGTAAAGTCGGGTTTAAAGCTTGACCGACAGGCGAAATACTGTTGGGATAACCCTATAGCTGTAGGCAAAAACTGCAAATATACCGAGCGGGATATTAAAAGCTATATAGACAGATATGCAAGGTTACCCGAAATAACCGCGGTGTGGATATGGGCAGAGGAAAACGGCAATGATTACGAAATATATATAGGCTACGCATAATAAGGTTTAAATTACAATTTTAAGCATCCGATTAGAAAAAATCGGGTGCTTTTTTATCGGAGGTAGATTTCATGAAAAAAGATATTTTTAAGAGAATTTTGTCCGTCATTATGGCGGCCATTTTGTGTACGGGCATGTTCGGCGGGTTTTCCGCTTTTGCGGCAGGCGAGCAGGTCGAAAATTACCAGTTGGCTTTTCCCCGCAGGGGCGATGTAAATTACAGCGATAAATGGGGTCACGGAAAGCTCAAACATATGAACGGATGGTTTTCGGATGAGGCTAAATACAACACGGTATTCACTATAGGCTCATACAGCGGACCTGCCTGCTACTGCATTGAACCGGGAACGCCTATAGAGAATAAATATAAGCTTACAAGCCGCGACGAAAGCTATTGGGATAACTTCCCGTCCGAATATAACCACACTATTGCCGTGCCGGATATTAAGATATTTATAGGCAGGATAATGCAGTACGGGTATACGGGCAATGTGTCAATAAACTGGCGCACCCAAAACGAGGCGGACGCGGACAGCTTTTCGCTGTACTATGCAACCCAGCTCCTTATATGGGAAACCGTGGTAGGCGAAAGGGACAGTGATTTTAATCATATAACGCCGGTCGGCTGCAATGCAATTCTGGATAAAATAGGGGCGGAGCATCCTATGAAAAGCAGAATAATGTCGCACTACAATAATATTGTGGCGGGCGTTAAAACCCATACGACAACGCCGAGCTTTTGCAGTAAAACTCCGTCGGGCGGGGAAACAAAGGAACTTAAATGGGACGGATCACAGTATACGGCAACATTTACGGATACAAACAATATCCTGCAAAGGTTCAGCTTTTCGGCAGATAACGGATACACCTGCCGCGTTACGGGCAATATTCTTACGGTAAGCGGCACGGCAGCGCCCAAAGGTACGGTTACGGTAACGGGCGTAAAAAACACAGGTGGCAGAAAAGGCATTATAGTATGGGGCGACGGTATAGTAAAGCCGGGCGTGGGTCAGCAGGATCTTGCAACCTACGCCGCAACGGTCAGAGACCCGGTAACCGCATTTTTAAGACTGCGGGTAAGCACGGGAAACATTAAAATAATAAAAACAAGCGAGGACGGCAAGGTAGACGGCATTACATTCCGCATTAAAGGGAACGGCGTAGACAAAACGGTTAAAACCGCAAACGGCGGAAGTATTACGATAGATAACTTAGTGCCGGGTGAATATACCGTAACGGAGGAAACGCCGGAGGAATATGCAGAGCGTGAGGCGCAGCATATTACCGTTGTAAGCGGACAGACGGCAACCGTCAGCTTTAATAATATTCTTAAAAAAGGTAAGATCGCAATAATAAAGCATTCGGACGACGGCAGCACTAAAATAGAAACGCCGGAGAAGGGTGCGGAGTTTGAGGTGTTTTTAAAGTCGGCAGGCAGTTATGCGAGCGCTAAAGAAACCGAATGGGATACACTTGTCTGCGATAAAAACGGCTTTGCCGAAACCAAACCCCTGCCTTACGGCGAATATACCGTAAAGCAGACTAAAGGACAAAGCGGCAGAGAGCATATAGCTCCATTTAATGTGTTTATCCGTGAGGACGGCGAAACCTACCGCTTTTTAATAAATAACGCGGTGTTTAAGTCGGCGGTAGAAATAGTGAAAAAGGATGCGGAAACAGGAAAGATAATCCCTGCGGCGGGTATCGGCTTTAAGGTGAGAAATACCGATACGGGCAAATTTGTGGTGCAGCATATAACCTACCCGACGCCTGCGGATATAGATACCTATTATACGGATATTACAGGCAAACTTATGCTGCCCGAAAAGCTGCCATACGGTAATTACGAAATTACAGAGCAATGCACGGCATACGGTTATGTGTTGAACACCGAGCCTGTGGCATTTAAAATAGACGGCAGTAAAACGGTTGTAACCGTTGAAAAGCGTAATATGCCGCAGAAAGGTATTATCCGAATACAGAAAAACGGCGAAGTGTTTGCAAGCGTTAATAAGTCTGACGGTGTGTACCAACCCGTTTTTGCAAACAAAAATCTTGCGGGTGCGGTTTATGAGATTACCGCCACCGAGGATATTATAACGCCTGACGGCACGCTCCGCTATGCAAAGGGAACGGCAGCAGATACCGTTACAACAGATAAAAGAGGCAATGCTGAAAGCCGACCGCTGTATCTCGGAAAATACACCGTCAGAGAAATAAAAGCGCCTTACGGTATGGTATTAAATGATAAAATAAAAACTGTTGAACTGACCTATGCGGGCGAAACCGTAGATGTGACCGAAACAGCGATAGAATTATATAACCAACGCCAAAAAGCAGAGGTATCGCTCTTTAAAACTCTTGATAAGGATGAAATTTTTAATATCGGGAATAACGGCGAAATTCTATCGGTGCAGTTCGGACTGTATGCGGCAGAGGAAATGACCGCGGCGGACGGCTCGGTTATACCGACAGACAGTCTGCTCGAAACTGCAGGCTGTGATAAAAACGGCAAGCTGACTTTTAGGACAGATATTCCCGTAGGCGCAAGACTCTATGTAAAGGAAATTGCGACAGACGAGAAATATATTCTGTCGGATGAAAAATATCCTGTCTCGTTTGAGTACGCAGGTCAGGAAACCGCACTTGTGAAAATAAATGTGAACGGCGGCGAAGCCATTAAAAACAATATTCTTTATGGCTTTGTAAAAGGACTTAAAATTGACCGTGAAACTGAAAGCATAATTGCAGGAGCATTGTTCGGGCTTTTCCGCAGTAATGAAACCGAATTTACTGACACGAACGCGATTTTAACCGCCGAATCAGATAAAAACGGTATTTTCACATTCAATAACATTCCTTTCGGCAGTTGGATTATTAAGGAGCTTAAACCCGCGAACGGGTATTTGCCGAACGATGAAATTTATACTGTGACAATAGACGCTGACGGACAACTTGTTGAGATTACAGTAACTAATAACCGCATCCCGGAAATCCGTACAAAGGCTGCCGTAAACGGTGAGAAAACCGCTGTTGCGGACGGTGAAATAACGGTTGAGGATACAGTGTATTATAACCACCTTATACCGGGCAGAAAATACACCGTAAAGGGCATACTTATGGATAAATCCATCGGCGCGGCGCTGCTTGTGAACGGGAAAGAAATTACCGCCGAAATAACCTTTACACCCGAAAAAGCTAAGGGAGAAGTAATTGTCCGTTATACCTTTGACGGCAAGGGTATAAAATGTCAGACGGATATTGTGGTTTTTGAAGCCTTGTACTGTGACGGAGAGGAGCTTGCGGTTCATGCGGATATTGATGATACAGATCAAACCGTAACGCTTACCGTGCCGCCTGTGCCGTATATTCCCGCGCCGAAAACAGGGGACAGCTCAAAACTCGGCTTTTGGATAGGTCTTGCCGCCGTTGCGCTCGGCGGGGTTATATCCGCAGGCATTATCCGTATTAAATCCCGAAAGGATGACGACGAATGATGAAGTGCGTGTATATCTGCGCTCCACTCGGCGGAAATACTGAAGAAAACCTAAAAAAAGTAAGGCGGTATACCGAATATGCTTTAAGGTGCGGTACGGCTCCGGTCGTGCCGCATTTTTACGCGGAGTGCCTTGACGACGCAAAGCCAGCGGAACGGGAAATGGGCATGTCGGCAGGGCTTGCGCTTTTATGGTTCTGCGATGAAATGTGGATATTCGGGGATACCGTTACAAGCGGCATGCAGAATGAAATACAGTTCTGCAAAAACCTCAATATTCGCGTTCGTAATGTGCCTGACGAAGAAATTAAGAAAGTAATCGGAGGTAAAAAATATGATTAAAAAAACGGCAAAAATCCTTTTTTTCTGTCTGTTAGTGGCGGTGGTTTTGTCCGTGTTTTCGGTGACCGTATTTGCGGCAGGCGATGTGGCGGGAGCTATTGAGAATACATGGAACGCAGCGAAAGGTCAAATTCAGACTGTCGTTAATAATGTGGTCTTTCCCGTGTGCGATATGATACTCGCAATTCTGTTCTTTGTAAAGGTAGGCACTTCGTATTTTGAATATCGGAAGCATGGACAATTTGAGTTTGGCGCGCCTTGCATTCTGTTTGCCTGCCTTATTTTCTGTCTTACCGCACCGCTGTATATCTGGTCTGTTATTTGAGTTTATTTATCTGGACTTTCCGAAAAGTATGTGGTATGTTGTTGTGCTTGAAGAAAGGAGGAAGTTCGGGTGAAATTTTTTGAGGAACTGTTTTCAGGTCAGCTGCACCCAATAGAGGATGTGACATCAAACAACCCGGAATACAAGCTTAAAGCTAAGGAATTGGCGCTGTATTCCGCAAGGCTTGAAAATGCGCTGACAGAGGAACAAAAGGAACTGCTTTGGCAGTACAGGGACACCCATTCGGATATAACGAATATTCTGCAGAGCGAGGCATACCGCATAGGCGTTATACACGGAATGAAAATGAGAGAAGAGCTTGAACCGCCGGACCGATAATCCGGCGGAACTTTTTTCGGAGGTGAATTATTCTGAATTGGTTAAATGACCTTTTTGCCGGGCTGAGTGAAAAAGTGTCCGGCTTTATTTTTGATAAAATGCTGCAATGGATATATCTTGCGGTATACAGCGCCGTTGCGGAATTTTTTAAGCTTATGGGCAATATGGGCGCGGATATGTTCGGGCTTGAATGGATAAAGGCGACAGTAAAGCTGTTCGGGCTTTTCGGGTGGTCTTTGTTCGCTGCGGGAACGGTTGTCGCCGTGTTTGATACCGCAATAGAATACCAATGCGGCAAGGCGAATATAAAGACTGCCGCGCTTAATATTTTAAAGGGCTTTTTTGCCTGCTCCCTTATAGGCGTGCTGCCTGTGGAGCTGTATAAATTCTGCATAACACTGCAAAACACATTTTCGCGGGATTTAGCCGCATTAGCTGCCGGAACTAAGAGCACGGGACTGTCCGAGCTTAGCTTATCCGCGCTTACAAATTTATTCTTAACGGACATAGAGGCTAACATAAGTCTTTTCAATACGCTGTCATTGGTCGTGTTTGCGTATTGTATTATAAAGGTGTTTTTCGCAAACATAAAGCGCGGCGGAATATTGCTTATACAAATGTCAGTAGGCGCATTGTATATGTTCAGCGTACCGAGGGGATATGTGGACGGCTTTAATCAGTGGTGCAAGCAGGTAATAGCTATCTGCCTTACAGCGTTTTTGCAGACGACCCTGCTTTACCTCGGGCTTATAACCTTTTCGTCGAATATGTTAATGGGGCTCGGAATTATGCTTGCGGCGGACGAAGTGCCGAAGATAGCGCAGACCTTCGGGCTGGACAGCTCTGTAAGGGTAAATATGATGAATGTGGTTCACGCTACGACTACGGCGGTAAATCTTACGCGCAGCGTGGCAAAGGCTGTTTGAAAGCAGGGAGTATTATGGAATATTACAAAGAGGCAAACAAATTTTCAAAGAAATACGGTATGGACGCATTTAAAATAATTGCCGCATATGAGGACGCGGCGGATATTCCGCAAAACGAGAGATATGCCGGTTGGTACGGAGATTACGGTATATTTGAGCCGTCATTAAACGAGGATATGACCTATGATAAGCTCCTCGCCCGTTACAATGCGGGGCTTAAATATCTCGGCATTATCCATGAGCAGGCAAAAGCAATATGCAGTCAATTTCTTTCAGATCAGCTTGCGGAGCATATCCGTGAGCAGCTGAATAGACACAATGCCGACGCGGAATACCGACCGGTGTCTGTTATTACAAAAATGGATACGCCGGAGTTTACAAAAGAAATGCTCGAAGTTGACCGTGATATGGAGGTGGACTGCGACATATGCAGCGAGATAACCGTGGTTTTCAGGTGTTGGTTTGACGCGGACAGGAAATTCGCATTGCACATAAATGATATGGACGATGTATGGCTTAATATGTACGGGAAATATGACCCGTATGCCGATACTTTACGCATTGAATGTGAAATAGATAAGCTCGATGGCTGCGTGTATTTTGATTATATCCCGACCGACGCGGAGTCGCAGCTCATCAAGGATATGATAACGCAGAAAATCTGCGAGGAATACGGTCAGACGCCGCAGGAGTTCTGTGAGGAAGCAGGAGCTATTGAGAACGGGGGAATAACGCAATGACGAGATATATCTACCCGCAAAATCTGAAAGCTGCCGCTAATCTTTGGCTTTGGAGTATGCGTGACTTTGTAATCATAGCGGTTGCTGTGCTTTTGTCAGCCGTTATATTAGTGCAGCTTAAAACGGTTATGCCCGCCGCAGTAACGCTTTGCTACGGTTTTCTTACTATTCGCATGGACGATACCACCGTGCTTGACTTTATGCGTTACGCCGTGAAATACCTTATATCTACACAGCAATATTTTGAATGGGGATAATAGAAATTCTTTGTCGGTTATGCCGCTTGACAATGCCAAACCTTACAGATATAATGCGTATGGGTGATATATAAAGATGACAGAAAAGGAACGCTTATACGAATACGGCCTGCCGGAGTATTTGCAGCATGATCTTGACGCATATAAGGACGGGCTGAAAAACGGCTCGTCGCTGATGGATTGTCTGTGGTGTGAGCTGTACGGCAGCATAAATATAGCTCAAATAAATGACGGAGCGATTACTGCCGAACACGCAGACTATCTGCGGCAAAAATTTCTGTGGGGAAACGGCGGGATTGATACCGAAGATAAATGAAATTCTCAAAAGTAGAGATAAAAGTAACATAGCATAAGCAAAGGCATCGCAAAAACGCGGTGCCTTATTTTTTTGAAAGAGGGTGATTATATGATAATGACAAAACAAAAACACAGTAAAGGCCGTTCGGTGCAGGAACTTATCGGCATTAAGGCCTTTACGAAATACGGTCTTATGACAGGCAGGGGAGAACTGCTCTTTTTCCGTGTGGCTCCCACCAATATATCTGTGCTGTCACATGCGAATATTGAAGTGAAAATACGCCACCTTATGATGGTGTTGTCGGCTCTGCCGGATATTGAGATAATCTGCACCGATTCGTCCGAATGCTTTGACGATAATAAAGCCTATCTGACCGCTCGGTTTGAAGCCGAGGATAACGGCAGGGTGAAGAAACTCATTAAAAAGGACATCGACTTTCTCGATACCATTCAGGTGGAAATGGCTACTGCCCGTCAGTTTTTCTTTGTAGCACGACTCAAAGGACAGAAAGAAAAACAGGTCTTTGAGACCGCAAACCGTATAGAAAGCAAAATCTCCGGCGAGGGCTTTGAGGTGCATAGGCTTAAAAAGCCGGAAATAAAACGGATATTAGCACTATACTTTGACGCGAGTATGCAGGGAGACACAATGCCGGATATTGACGGAGAACAGTATTTTCAAATTTGAATTGATTTTTATATATGCAATGTGATAAAATATCTTTAATGAGAAAAGGGGGCAATAAGCTTGAAATGCACCTTTATGCATAAGCGTATTCCGGTTGCCGAAATCGAAGTGGATAACGCCGTGGGTTTTATACTGAAAATATATAAGATATATGCTCCGGAGCATTTGCCTGTCGGCGTGCCGTTTAAGGACGGCGCTGCCGACCGCGCCGCCTTAAATGATTGGTGGACCGACCGCTCAATTCCGGCAAGCCGCTTTGGAATAAGGGAAGCGCTTGAAACTCTGCAGATACCAAGCACGAAAATGCTGCTTGTCCGCTGTTACGGACTGAGCCTTTCCGACCAATATTGGATATGCCCCGACGGGTCGGGTCTTAATTGGGATAAAGTGAATTTTTTCGATAACGATTTTTCCGACGATATAGGCGACATACTGTTCGGTGGGAAAAGGAAAGCGGGCGCGCTTAATTTCAGCACGCCGGACAGCACCTCGGACGGCAATCTGAAAAAGCGTTGGAAAATAATAAACGGAAAGCGCTGCCTTATCAAAGGTGGGAGCAATCCGTTCAGGCAGCAGCCGTTTAATGAAGTGATAGCGGCAAAAATAATGGAGCGTTTAAACATTCCGCATATTCCGTACACGCTGATGTGGGATAACGGCGCGCCGTATTCCGTCTGCGAGGACTTTATAGACGAAACCACGGAGCTTATACCCGCATGGCGCATATTGCAGACAAAGAAGAAAAACAATAATACCTCGGTATATACGCATTTCAAAGAGTGCTGTGAGGCTCTCGGAATAAAGGGCGTCGTCCCGTTTCTTGACCGTATGATAGTTCTGGATTACATTATTGCGAATGAAGACCGACACCTTAATAACTTCGGAGCAATCAGAAATGCCGAAACGCTTGAATGGATAGGAATGGCGCCGATATATGACAGCGGTTCTTCATTCGGCTATGATAAAATTCCGGCAAAGATACGCTCGGGCAGAGATGTTGTCTGCAAGCCGTTTAAAAATCATCACTGCGAGCAGCTAAAGCTGGTATCGGATTTCGGGTGGATAGATTTTGAAAGCCTTTCGGATGTGAGCGGGGTTATAAAAGAGGTTCTTTCATCGGACGGCGCGGAGGAATATATTGACGAAAGCCGTATAAACGCAATAACCGACGGTGTTGAAAAAAGAATTGAAATGCTGCGGCAGTTAGCTCTCTTCGAGCGCCCGGTTCAGGCGGATACCGCAGAGGATGATGTGGCGGAGGATATAGCCGAAGATTATACAATGAATATGCTGTGAAAAAATCGGCCGCTAAACATACTCAGCGGCTGATTTTTATACCTTTTTTACGGCAGAAAGGAAAACAGGCGGCGGAGAAATTTATAAAGCAAACAGATAACCTCTTGACTTGTAGGTTATCTGTGGGATATAAGAGGGTGCGCCGGTTCGGTGCAAGTGATATGTCCAAATGAGGGGGAAAATATTGTGTATGAAACCAAGATTGTTTACGGCGACGACCTACGCCAAATGATTGAAACCGTAAAGGGTTTAAAAAAACGCGATTGTTTCGGCAGAATTGAAAAATTTTTGCACAGTACAGACAGAACGCGTGTATGCGCTCTTTTCGGTTTGAAAAGAACGGGAAAAACAACGCTGTTGTTGCAGACTATTGCAGAAATGTCTGAAGAAGAATTCGGCAAATGCTTTTATGCTAAAATGAATACCGAAAACACAATGGCTCAAATTACGCGGGATTTAGAGAAGATGTTTGATAACGGCTATCGTTACGCTTTTATTGATGAAGTTACCCTTATGAAAGACTTTATTGGTTCCGCCGCACTTTTTTCGGATATCTATTCTATGATGGGTATGAAAATTGTTCTTTCCGGCAAAGATTCTCTCGGCTTCTGGCTTGCGCGGGATAACGAGCTGTATGACCGTGTGCGTATGATCCATACAACATTTATTCCGTTCAGAGAATACAGCCGATTGCTCGGAATTGACAGTATTGACGAATATATTCGCTACGGAGGTCTTTTGAGTCAGGGAGAGCTTGATTTTGAAAATGAAGATGTTATCGCCGATGACGCTTCTTTCAGGGATGACGAATCAACAAGAAAATATGTGGATACGGCAATCAGCAGGAACATACAGCACTCGCTTGCCTGCTGCCGGTACGGTCATAGGTTCGGACCGCTTAGAGAATTGTACGAGGCGGATGAGCTGACAAGTGCCATCAACCGTATTGTCGAGGATATGAACCACCGTTTTCTTGTAAGCGTACTGACAAGAGATTTCGTCTCAAGCGATCTGGGCATAACTGCGCACAATCTAAAAAATGAACGGGATTTGCAGAAAAGAACGAACATTCTTGAAGCAATCGATAAAAAAACCGTTACCGAGAAGCTGATGAAGCTATTGAACATTCGCAACAAAGCCGGGCAGACCGTCGAGATAACACCGTCGCAGGTGGCGCGAATCAAGGAATATTTGAAGGGCTTGGATCTGATTGTGGAATGTCCGATACGCAATGCCGAAATGGGGCTTGAAAAGGAGGAACGCATACTGTTTACTCAGCCCGGTATGCGCTACTGTCAGGCACAGGCACTTGTGTATTCGCTGATGCAGGATGAAACCTTCGGACAGCTTACCGAGGATGAGAAAACATTCATCACCGACCGTATTCTCGAAGAAGTGCGCGGCAGAATGCTTGAGGATATCGTGCTGCTTGAAACTATGAAAGCGCTCGGAAGAAATTACGATGTGTTTAAATACCAGTTCGCAACCGGCGAATACGATATGCTTATCTACGGAAGAAACGAGCGCGGCTGTGCTGCATATGAAATAAAGCACAGTGATAAATGCGTAAGTGAGCAGTCAAGGCATCTGCGCAATGAAAATATGCTCTCGCTTACCACTCCGCGCTTCGGCACATTAGAGGGGCGCTATGTGCTGTATCTCGGTGAAAATAAGGATACTGAGGACGGCATTGCCTATCGGAATGCCGAACAGTTTTTGAAAGCATTGCCGGAAATTTCGCTTACAAGCGGACTTGAAGAAATCGAATCCGAGGATGAAACCGAGGGCATGCAGCCGACTATGTAAAATTTAAAAGTATCACAGCCATCAGCCGTTCAGGAATTACCGAACGGCTGATTTTTGTTTTCGTTGCCGCACAATACAATTTAATATTTTTGCCGCTTACGGCAGAAAAATTAAACTCATTGCTTGACTAAATGAAGTTTGCATAGTATAATACATTTAATAAATGAGCCGTTATCGGCAAAAATATTAAATGGTGATTTATATGGAAATAAAGAGAGACGAATATTTGCAAAGGCTGATTGTACGAAGACACAACGGTTTTATAAAGGTTATTACCGGAATACGCAGAAGCGGAAAGTCTTACTTGCTCAACACTTTATTCTACAATTATTTAATAAGCGAAAGTGTGAACAGCGACCATATTATTAAATTCGCTTTTGATTCTGCGGAAGATTTGCTTAAAATAGGCGAGGACCCAATTGTGTTAGACAACGAAAAGAATGACAGAAAGGTTGATCCGAAAAAGTTTCTAAATTGGATTTTACCTCAAATCAAAGATGATGGAATGTACTATATTTTGCTTGATGAGGTACAAAAGCTCGGTGCATTTGAATCGGTGTTAAACGGCTTCCTTCGCAAAAACAATACGGATGTATTCGTTACGGGCAGCAACTCCAAGTTTCTTTCGAAAGACATTTTAACGGAATTTGAAGGCAGAGGCGATGAAATTCATATTCTTCCTTTATCTTTTTCGGAATACTATGCTTTTAAGGGCGGCGATAAAGGCGAAGCGTTCGATGATTATTCGGTTTACGGAGGATTGCCGGCAGTTGCTCTTATGACGAGTGAAGAACAAAAATCGACCTATCTCATTTCGCAAATGCAGAATTTGTATTTAAAAGACATAATTATGCGTAATAATCTCCCGGAAAACACGCGCATAGGCGAAGTGCTTGACGTTATTGCTTCCGGTATTTCCTCTCTTACCAACCCCAAAAAAATAGCCGACACCTTTTTATCGGTTTTGCAGGAAAACATCAGCGATTACACTGTCAATAAATACATCGACCATATGGAAGATGCGTTTATGATTTCTCGTGTAAAGCGATACGATGTTAAGGGCAGAAAATATATCGGAACGCCGTATAAGATCTATTTTGAGGATGTCGGGCTTCGCAACGCACGTCTGAATTTTCGACAGATTGAAAACACTCATATTATGGAGAACATCATATTCAATGAGTTGAGATACAGAGGTTACCGTGTGGATGTCGGTATGGTGGAATCTCGGGAAAAAGATAAGAACGGCAAAGATATCAGAGTCCAACGCGAAATAGATTTTATTGCGTCAATGGGCAGTAAAAAATACTATATTCAATCAGCCTATGCCATTGCCAATCAAGACAAATACAAACAGGAAACGGCTTCATTTGATAAAACACTTGATTCCTTCAAGAAAATAATTATTGTTGAAAAAAGTATGAAACCGCGTCGCGATGAAAAAGGATATGTTATGATGGGCGTTAAAGAGTTTCTGTTGGATAAAGACAGCTTGGAATTATAATAAAATTCTCAGACGCTGCTTGTGTAATCTCACATTTGTATAGTTGTATTAACCTCCGTATAATTGTATCAGATACAATTATACGGGGATTTTTTATGATGAAATTCAAAGATGAAAAACGGTATTTAACTATAGACAAAAGCGAAATCAACGAATATATCACGCTTGTGATGAAAGCACGGAATGCGCATATATTGACGGGCAAAAGCCCACCGAAGATGTGGATGAGTTGCTTTGCAAGCTGATGAAGATTAAAAAAAGCTACGAGCGTAGCAGAAAGGAAAACTATGTTTAAGAAAAAACCGAAAGTATTAACGCCGGAGCAGGCAGAGGAGATCCGCACCAAGGACTTCTTCGATATGATTCTGCCCGGCACTATTAAATTTTTATCCGACCATTATATCGCAGGCGACAGCTACCGCTCTGTGTGGGCAATTCGTGAGTATCCGCCCACTACCGAGGAACAGGCAATCCTCTCGCAGCTTGCCGACCGCAACGGCGTAACCTTGCGCATTTACCATAGGCTTGTGGAATCTATGGAACAGCGAAAGATCATTCAAAATGCCACGCGCAGAAACAGGCTTAAAAGTGGCGGCAATGATGTAAGCGAAACTATTGAGGCAGAGGGCAACTTGCAGGATGTAATTGAACTTCTCGCCAATCTCCGCAAGAATAAAGAACCGTTGCTCCATGTGTCGGTATTCATCGAACTGAAAGCCAAGAGTATGGAAAAGCTCAAGGAATTGCAGAGCGATATTGCAATGGAACTTACTCGCTCCAAGATTTCCGTGGATAGGCTGACATTACGGCAGAAAGAGGGCTTTCTCTCTGTTCTGCCCGTGGGCGCAAATCAGTTCGGCGCACAGTACGAACGAGTGCTGCCTGCGTCCTCTGTTGCAAATATGTACCCATTCAACTTCTCCGGCAAAACAGACCCACACGGCTTATATATCGGCAGAGATAAATATGGCACAAATATCCTTGTGGACTTCGACCGCAGAGCTGAGGACAAGACTACAAGCAATATCCTCATTCTCGGCAACAGCGGTCAAGGCAAGAGTTATCTTCTCAAACTCATTCTCGCTAACATCCGAGAATCTGGCAAGCGCATAATCTGTCTTGATCCCGAAACGGAATACGAGGATCTGTGCGATGCCCTCGGCGGCTGTTATATAGATTTTATGTCGGGCGAATATATTATAAACCCATTAGAACCTAAAGTTTGGAACGATACTTCGGACGCAGGGAACGTGCTTAGCGAAGAAACAGACACGATGCGCGAATCTTTAGCAGGCACAGCCTGCCCGGAAGCGTTCCGAAAGGTTACAAGGCTCTCGCAGCACATTGCCTTTTTGAAAGACTTCTTCCGCAGCTACAAGGATTTTACCGATGCACAGATTGACACCATTGAAATCCTGCTTTCCAAGCTGTATGCCCGATTCGGCATTACCGACAGCACGGATTACAGTATGAAGAAGTCCCCGGACTTTCCGGTCATGCAGGACTTTTACGTGCTCTGCGAAGAAGAATTTATGACCTACGACAAGCAGAGAAAATATCTCTATACAGAGGAAACGCTCCAAGAAGTCTGCCTCGGCATCCACTCTATGTGTGTCGGCTCGGAAAGCAAATATTTCAACGGACACACAAACATTACCGACTCCAACTTCCTTGTATTCGGCGTAAAAGGGCTTATGGATA
>URGH01000062.1 GCA_900547305.1 uncultured Oscillospiraceae bacterium
TGCGGCGCAAAACTGCTCGTTTTCCACCCTGAATTCCAGCTTACCGACAGTCAGAATAATCAGCAAAAAGCATTTGTCTTTTATGTCAATATTCTGAAGGCGGTCATTTCTAACGCACTCAATTTTTGCAACCTTGCCTTCGTTATATTTTCTGCCTACCGTTATGTGCTGCATACTATCCCACGCCTTGCTAAAATTATTGTAACATAATACAGCGGACTGCACAACAGCAAATCTTTATCCGATTAACAATATCTTTTATCTGATTTTAAATGTCGATATTTTATTGTTGCTATAATCAAAACAATATGTTATAATTTATCTGTAAACGGGGACGGCACCCATAACAAAAAACAGCTTTACATCATTTACGCAGGGGATGATACCCATAGAAAAAAACATTATTGTAGTAGATGAAAAAGGAAATGAATATGAAGCGACCTACCCTAAAAGGGCGAAAGGTCTTGTTAAAAACGGCAGGGCGCATTTTATAGAAGAAAACAAAATATGCTTGTTGTGCCCGCCGAATTTAAAATCGGAGGATAACAATATGTCAAACACACAGGCGACAAAAGCTAATGATAAATTAACAATCAAATATGTTCTTGATAAAATAGAACAGATAATAAATGACACTGAATATATTCACAGTGCGTTAGAGCAGCTTGCCCTAATGCCGAAATCCGACCCCGGCGATATTGCAGGTCAGGAAAAAGCAAAAGCCATAGGCGAGATTGTTCGCTGCAGGGAGGCAACAAACCAACAGGCGCTGAAGTTTTATGAAAAAATGTATGATGATTTAACCGATAAGAAAACCTTAAAGGACAAGGCTCTTGCAGCGCTTGAAAAATGTTCGGGTAATGATGAACAAATGGAAAAATTATCCGGCATAATGACCGAAATAGGTTTTTTGGAAGAATAGAATAAAGGTCTAAGTTTCGGCGGCGAGGGGTAGCCTTCGCCGCCGTTGTATTATATCTTGTAGGTTAATATTATAATGTCAGTTTAAATTATTTATAAAAACAAATAATCCGAACGCGTCGCATATTATGACAGTGTTCGGATTTTTTTATTTTGAGGTAAGAGTGAAGAGGTAAGAGGTAAAAAGTAAAAATCCCGCTCACTTTTGTGAACGGGATTTTTGGTGGAGCATAGCGGGATCGAACCGCTGACCTCTACACTGCCAGTGTAGCGCTCTCCCAGCTGAGCTAATGCCCCGAAAAATGTATTGTTCTTATT
The DNA here is from genome assembly GCA_900547305.1 of uncultured Oscillospiraceae bacterium. GTDB lineage: Bacteria > Bacillota > Clostridia > Oscillospirales > Acutalibacteraceae > UBA737. The sequence continues at coordinate 1,240 of URGH01000062.1, forward strand.
CTATCATATATTATTTGAAATTTCAAGAGTTTTTTTAATAGAATTCAAAAAAGATTTTTATAATTTCACTATGAATATTGAGGACAACCCCGTCATAGTATTTATTGAGAGGTGACGGTGAATGGAAAGGAAAAAGCGTTTTGACAACGCGCTTTACGGAGTAAGCCCCAAAATACGGAATGTTCTTGAAAAATTACCCGAAAGGGTTAAGGAAAGTACCGAGGAAATACGGCTGCGGGCGGGGCTGCCGGTGGCGCTCACGGTGGGCGGAGACACGGTGTTTGTGCTTGAAAACGGACAAATATCCTTTTGCCTGACGCGCGGGCTTTTAAAGGCGGATGTATCGGAGCTTGCCGAGAGTTTTAAACTGCTTTGCAAAAGCTCTGTTTATGCGCATACAGAGGAGCTTAAAAACGGGTACATAAGGCTGCGCGGCGGCAACCGCGCGGGCGTTTGCGGCACTTTGAACGAAAACGGAAATATGAGCGATATTTCATCGGTAAATATACGAATAGCGCACGAAATACCGGGGGCTGCTAACGATATTGTGCGGGCGTATAAGCCGGGCGGATTGCTTATAGCAGGCCCGCCCGGCAGCGGCAAAACCACCGTTTTGCGCGACCTTATAAGGCAGCTTGCGGGCGGTGTTTGCGGGAAGATATACCGCATAGCGGTTATTGACAGCCGCGGCGAAATATCGGGTAGCTTTGACGGAAAATGCGGCAATGATTTGGGCGCGGGCAGCGATGTTTTGCTTACAACCGATAAAGCGGCGGGAATTGAAATGGCAGTGCGCACAATGTTTCCCGATATAGTGGCGTTTGACGAAATAGGAAACGAGGCGGAGCTGAAACGCGTCAGCGAAAGCTTTTGCAGCGGCGTTGATATTATAACCACCGCGCACGCGGGCAGCATAGCCGACCTTAAACGCCGCAGAATAACCGCCGCGCTTATAGACAGCGGTGCTGTTGCCAATATCGCTATGCTGCCCGAAATTCACGGCGGCACCGTAAAAATTATAAACGCCGAGGAGCTTGAAAATGGAGTGGCTGTTTAAGCTGTGCGGGTCGGTAATGGTGGTGGCGGCTTCTTTTGCGGCGGGGTATATGAAATCGTACGAGCTGCGGCAGCGTAAGAAGCGGCTTGCCGATTTGTGCCGAGGGCTTACATCTCTTAAAGAGCGCATACGAATGGGCGGCGGCGAAATTGAAAGGCTTGTTACAGAGAGCTTTGAAAACGGGCTTATTAAAGCGGACGGCGGCTTTTCGGTGGACGGCAGATGGCTTGATGAAAAAGATGTCGCCCTTATTTACGAATATTTGACCGATATAGGTATGACCGATTCGGAAAGCGAATACAACCGAACCGAGCTTTACATAAGGCTGCTTTCAAAAAACCGCGACGAGGCAGAAGAAAAATGCGTGGAGCTTTGCCGCGTTTATAACGCGGCGGGGCTGCTCGGCGGAATATTTATTTGCATTTTTTTCTTGTAGGTGAAGTAAATGGACGTTGATTTTATTTTCAGAATAGCCGCAATAGGCATTATTGTAACGGTGCTTAATTTGGTGCTTGTGCGCTCCGGCAGGGAGGACCAGGCAATGCTTACCACCCTTGCGGGGCTTGTGGTGGTGCTGCTTATGGTGGTAAACGCGATAGCGGGGCTTTTTACAACCGTAAAAAGTCTGTTCGGGCTTTAAAATGGAAGTATTTAAAATTTTGGCGGTCTGCCTTATAACCGCAATATTGGCAATAGTTTTAAAAGAACACAGGGGAGATTACGCGCTTGTGCTGGTGCTTGCGGGCGGCGTTACGGTTACTTGTTTCGTAATAAAAAGCATTGTAGGCCCCATAGGCTATTTAAAGCAGCTGCTTTATGATAACGGAATAAAAATGCAATATTTTTCGGTGGCGCTGAAAGCTCTGGGCATAGGCTACATAACCGGCTTTATAGCCGACGCATGCCGCGACGGGGGACAGGCAAGCCTTGCGGGAAAAGCGGAGCTTGCGGGGAAATGCGCGGTTTTTATTTTGGTGCTGCCGCTTATAGCCTCAATACTTGAAACGGCTTTGGGATTTTTAAAATGAAATTTAAAAAAGTATTTTTAACGCTTATTTTACTGCTGCTTCTTTTCCCGATTGCGGTGTCTGCCGCCGAAACGGACGGCGAACAGCTTTACAGCGAGCAGTATTACGACAGCGGCGCGGATAAGCTTACCGATTTTTTGCCCGACGGCACACGCGAATATTTTGAAAAGAACGGCATTGACCCGTCGGATTACGGCTGGGTAGGCTCGCTTAATTCGCAAAACGTATTTTCGCATATTCTGGAGTTTTTAAAAAGCGGAGCGAAAACGCCGCTTAAAAGCGGGGCGGCAATAACCGCCGTAATTCTTATATCCGCCGCATTTTCTTCAGCCGAAATAAAAAGCAGCGCCGTGCAAACGGCGATATACGCCGCGGTAACCGCGGCAGCGGCAATTATAGCGGGGCCTGTTTATGCTTCTATAAAAGCAGGTGTTGATGCAATGAAGGGCCTGAGCGTTTTTATGCTCGGCTTTATACCCGTGTTCGCTGTTATAGTGGCGGCTTCTGGCGGGGCGGCAACCTCGGTTTCAATGAGCGCGCTGTTGTTAACGGCGGCGCAGGGGGTCTCCTACATTTCAAGCTTTGCGGTGCTGCCGCTTATGGGCGGGTATCTTGCGGTGAGCATAAGTTCCTCGGTATCTCCGCTTATGGAAAGGTCGGGAATAGCCGAAACGGTTAAAAAGCTCGCGCTTTGGATAACCGCCTTTATCTCTACGGTTTTTGCGGGAATTTTAGGTATACAAACCGCCGTTAATTCCTCCGCCGATACACTCACCGCTAAAACCGCGCGGTTTATTATAGGCAGCTCGGTGCCTGTTGCTGGGGGAGTGCTTTCAGAGGCGCTCGGCACGGTAACGGCGTCGGTCACCTTGCTTAAATCTTCGGTAGGCATATACGGCGCGGCGGCGTGCGCGGCAATACTTTTGCCGCTTATAACCGAGCTGCTTATGTGGCGGGCGGTGCTGCTTATAACCGCAGGTGTGGCGGGTCTTTTTTCGCTGCCGCAAATATCGGGGCTTTTAAAGGCGGTGGATTCTATGATGTCGGTACTGCTGGGAATAATTTTAATGGTGGGGGCTATGTTTGTAATATCCCTTGCGGTGGTGGTATCGACCGGGAGGGCAAGATGAACGCTTTTTCCGCTTTTGCGGCGGCTTTGTGCGCCGCCTGCGTGCTTATTGGCGCGCTGCATTTAATAACGCCCGACGGCGCTATGTCAAAGCCTGTGAAATACGCTTTAAGCGTGGTGTTTGTAATATCGGTTATGGCGGCGGCTGCAATACCGCTTAAAAAAATAAGTATTGATTTTGCCGCGCCCGACTATGAGGAATATTCAGAGGAAAGCCTGTATGCAACCTCTGCCGAGTATGTTTACGGTCAGCTTTTGAAAAACGCGGGTATAGAATTTACAAAAATTACAGTTTGTACGGATAAATCGGACGACGGCAGCATAATAATTAGTAAGGTTACGGTTTTTTCGGGGCAAAACGCCGCCGAAATAAAGCGTGCGCTTGGTGTCGTGGCGGAAAATTACGAGGTAGAAGTTGTAAATGGACAGATTGATTGAAAAAATAACGGGTGCGGTGAAAAATCCCAAAATACTTATAGCCCTGGGGCTTACGGGAATATTGCTTATATGTCTGCCCTCTTTTTTCGGGGGGAAGAAGAAAACCGAGACTAAGGAAAGCGGAGAAATAAGTATTGAGGAATACCGCGCGGGGCTTGAAAAAAACGTTGAAGAAATTGTGAGCAGTATAACCGGCAGCAAAAACGTTAAGGTGGTAATAACGCTTGAAAGCGGGATTATATATTCATACGCCGATACAAACGAGGGCACATCCGCCAATAAAACCGGCAGCGGGCAGGAGAGCACAAGCAGCGAATCAAAACAGAGCTACATAACCGTTAAAACGGCGGACGGCGGCGAGCAGGCGCTGCTTATTACTACCGAAATGCCGCAGGTGCGCGGGGTGGCTGTTGTTTGCGAGGGGGGCGACGATGAGATTATTAACGAGAAGATTACAAACGCCGTAACGGCGGCGCTTAATATTACATCAAAAAGAGTATACATAGCGGGAGGAAGCTTTAATGAAAAAAGGTAAAGTATTCGGAAAAAGTCAGATTGTGGTGGCGGTAATGCTGCTTGCGCTGGGCGGCGCTATATGGCTTAATATGAAGTATACGCCGTCATCGGGGAAATATCTCGGCGAGGCGTCCTATGTCAGCGGGAAAAACAGTGTTTCGGCGGTTGAGACCTCTGCCAAGGCGGAAAAAACTACGGGAGATTATTTCACAGATGTGAAAAAAGAGCGCGAAAGCAACCGTAAAAAAGCGCAGGAAAGCATTGAAGAAACGCTTAAAAGCGCAAAGATTACAGACGCCGATAAAAAGTCGGCGCTTGCTAAAATAGAGGAACTGGCCGACCGTAGCGAGCACGAAAGCAATATTGAGGCGCTGCTTAAAGCCAAGGGCTTTGAAAAGGCTATCGCCGTTATAGGCGACAGCGGAATCAACGTGGTTGTAAAGTCGGAGGGGTTAACTTCCGCACAGACTTTGCAAATTCAGGATATAATTACGGCGGAGACAAATATAGCTCTTGCAAATATTAAGATAGTTCCCGTGAAATAAAACTTGTGTTATTGAAAAAATGTGTTATAATATACCTATAAAGTATATTACACGGAGGGATTATCCATGGAAGATAAAAAGACCGCGCTTTCCGTAAGCACAGATGTTCTTGAAAAAATGGCGGAAATTGCCGCAAAGGAAGTTGACGGCGTTGCCGGACTTTCCAAAAAGGCAATGGATATTAAGGGCATAGTAAAAACGAAAAACGCATTTAAGGGCGTTAAGGTGGAAACGGTTAACGGCGCTATTGAAATAAGCGCTTATATCTGCCTTAAGGCAGACGCTAAGGTTAAGGAAACCGCCGAGCGCGTTCAGGAAAACATAAAGGATAAAATTCAGACTATGACCGGCAGCGCCGTAACCAAGGTAAACGTTCAGGTTGCGGATATTGAAATTAAAGACGAAGAATAATACAAAAGCTCCCCTCACGGGGAGTTTTTTCTTATTCTAAAACAGTGAGTAGATCGGAGTAAAAAAAGGCATACAAAAAATAGGTAAGGCTTTTTAACCTATGTACCATACTTTGAATATTATGTAAAAGAGTTATTACACATAGGGGGGCGTATGCTATGGGTCTTACCAAAAGCTCGGTCGGGGTCGGCGCGGTCGATTCCGGCCTTGAAATAAAAAAACTTTTTGAAACCGATAAAATAATAGCCCTTGCGGGCAACCCGAACGTGGGCAAAAGCACCGTTTTCAACGCGCTTACTGGGCTTAATCAGCATACCGGCAACTGGCCGGGCAAAACCGTGAGCAACGCGCAGGGCTATTGCCGCACAAAAAAGCGCGGCTATGTTTTGGTGGATATTCCGGGAACATATTCGCTTATGGCGCATTCGGCGGAGGAAGAGGTGGCGCGTAATTTCATCTGCTTCGGCGAGCCGGACGCGGTAGTTGTGGTGTGCGACGCCACTAGCCTTGAAAGAAACTTAAACCTTGTTTTGCAAACTGCCGAAATTTCAAAAAACGTTATAGTTTGCGTAAATTTAATGGACGAGGCAAAAAAACGCGGAATAGAAATAAATTTGCAAAGGCTGTCTTTACTGTTGGGCGTTCCCGTTGTGGGAACGGCGGCGCGGAATAAAAAAACGCTTTTAAAGCTTACAGATACGCTTGATAACATAACGGAGGAAAAATGCGGCGGCTTTCGGGTGCGCTACCCCGAGCCTGTTGAAAGGGCGATTGCGGCGATTATACCCGAGGTTGAAAAATTATCGCGCGGCAGACTTGACAGCCGCTGGCTTTCTTTAAAGCTGCTTGACCGCGACCCCTCGCTTATAAAGGAAATAGGCGCGTATTTCGGAGCGGACTTTTTAAAAAGCCCCGCGCTTTTTGCGGCTATGGAAAAAGCGGAAAAAATACTTGATGACAGCGGAATAACGCAAAGCGCGCTTAAGGATGTTACCGTATCGGCACTGATAAGCGCGGCTGAAAATATTGCCGCGCAAACCGTTGAATATAAAAAGGAAAAATATTGCGCGCGCGATAGAAAACTTGATAAAATTCTTACCGGAAAATTCACGGCGTTTCCCGTAATGGCGGCGCTGTTGGCGCTGGTTTTTTGGCTTACTATGGTGGGGGCTAACTATCCGTCCGAGCTTTTGTCCTCATTTTTTACCTATTTAGAGTGCAAGCTGTTGTATGGGCTTAGCTTAATAGGCGTGCCCGAGGCTGTGAAAAACGCCTTTATTTTCGGCATATGGCGAGTCACGGCAACCGTGGTTTCGGTAATGCTGCCGCCTATGGCAATATTCTTCCCGTTTTTCACCCTGCTTGAGGATTCGGGATATTTACCCCGCATAGCCTATAATTTAGACCGCCCCTTTAAATGCTGCAACGCCTGCGGAAAACAGGCGCTCACGGTTTGTATGGGCTTTGGCTGCAATGCGGCGGGGGTTGTGGGCTGCCGTATAATAGATTCGCCGCGGGAGCGGCTGCTTGCAATACTTACAAACAATTTTGTGCCCTGCAACGGCAGGTTCCCCATGCTTATATCGGTTATTACAATGTTTTTTATAGGTGCGGCAGGCGGCGGGTCCTCCTTCCCTGCGGCAATTTTTTTAACCGCGGCTATAATTTTAAGTATAGGCGTTTCCATGCTTTTAACGCGGTTGCTCTCAAAAACCGTTTTAAAGGGGCTGCCATCCTCTTACACACTGGAATTGCCGCCCTACAGGCGCCCGCAAATAGGCAGGGTAATTGTCCGCTCGGTTTTTGACCGCACACTGTTTGTTTTGGGGCGCGCCGCCGCCGTTGCCGCCCCCGCCGGGCTTATAATTTGGCTTGCGGCAAATATAAATGTAAACGGCGCGAGTATTTTAAGCATTTGCGCCGCCGCGCTTGACCCAATAGGCAAAATAATGGGGCTTGACGGGGCTATACTGCTTGCCTTTATACTGGGCTTTCCCGCAAACGAAACGGTAATACCCATAATAATTATGACCTACGCCGCAAGCGGCACGCTTGAGGGTGCGGGCAGCTTAGCGGAAACGCTGTCGCTTTTTCTTTCAAACGGCTGGAGCGTGCGCACGGCGGTCTGCTTTATAATTTTTACGCTTATGCACTGGCCCTGCTCAACAACCCTGCTCACGGTAAAAAAGGAAACCGGCAGCCTTAAATGGACGGCGCTGGCGTTCCTGCTGCCCACCGCCGCGGGCGCGCTTTTATGTGTTGCGGTAAATTTATTTTTTGGTTTGTTCGGTTTGTAATACTATTTTAATTTTGATAATTTTGCGGTGTTTACAATTGCAATAATCTCTGTATCCTTATCGAGCAATTCTTCGGGGTTTACAGGGGCGGTTATTTTTCCGTTTTTGCGAAAAGCGACCACGTTTACCGTATATTTTTTGCGCAAATTAAGCTCCTTAAGGCTTTTGCCTACCCATTCGTCACGCGCGGTAAGCTCTACTAAGGATAAATCGTCCGAAAGGGTGAGAATGTCTGTAAAGCCTGAAGTCAGCAGGTTTTTTGCAAGGCGTGTGCCCGATTCGTTTTCGGGGAAAACAACCATGTCCGCACCTACGCGCTTTAGAATTTTTCGGTGAGTTTCATTTGCGCATTTTGCTATTACGGTTTTAACGCCCGCTTCCTTGCAAAGCGTTATTGCAAGAATACTTCCTTCAAGACTGCTCGCCATTGCCACAATTACAACGTCCGCGTTTGAAATTCCAAGCTCCGAAATAACCTCGTGGTCTGTTATGTCCGCGCATTTGCATATAGGCAGGTATGCCGATGAGTCCTGAACTATTTGTTCGTTTTTATCAACGGCAATTACCTCCATACCGCTTTTTACAAGCTCCTTTGCAACGGCGGTGCCGTATCTGCCCAGTCCTAAAACAGCGTAAGTTTTTTTCTGCATATCGAAATCTCCTTTATATAGACAATATAATCGTACAAATTTTCCGCTAGGGGAAGCATTGTGACCTGATTGTATTGTCTATCCTATACTTATTTCTTCTGTGGGATTTTTAATAATGTTTCGGCTCGGATTTTTGCCGCCGAAGGCAATAGCCATGGATATAGGTCCCACCCTGCCGAAATACATGGTGAAAATTATAATTATTTTTCCTAAAAGGTTAAGCGTTCCGGTCAGACTGCGCGAAAGCCCTACGGTAGCGGTGGCGCTGACCGTTTCAAACAGAATATCAAGCGCGGGGGCGTTTGTTACGGCGGAAAGCAACAGGGTGGATACAAACATAACCGAAAATGACATTACGGTAACGGCGACTGCCTTGTAAACCGCCTGCTTTGATATTGTTCTGCCGAAAAGGGAAACGCTGTTTTTCCCGCTTATCATTGAAACGGTAATGGATAAAAGCACTGCTGCCGTTACGGTTTTTATGCCGCCCGCCGTGCCGACGGGCGAGCCGCCTATGAACATAAGCAGCAAAGAAAGAATAGCGGTCGGGTTTTTCAAATTTTCCTGCGGCAGACTTGCAAACCCCGCCGTTCTGGTGGTTACCGATTGAAAAAACGCAGCCTGAATTTTATCGCTCAGCGGCAGACCCTCTAAAGTCAGCGGGTTGTTATACTCAAAGCAAAGGATAAGCGCCGTGCCGACAATAAGTAAGAACGCGGTGGAAATAAGTACTATCTTGCTGTGCAGTGTAAGGCTTTTAAAAAATCTGCCGCCGTTTTGTTTGCGGTTTTTTATTACCCGAGATACATCCCACCACACTATATACCCCAGCCCGCCCAGAATAATAAGCGCGGCGGTAACGGCGTTTATAAGCGCGTTGCCCGAATAATCGCAAAGGCTGTTTTCGCCTATAATATCCATACCCGCATTGCAAAAAGCCGATACCGAATTAAAAACCGATACCCAAATTCCCTTTATACCGAACTGCGGCACAAACACAGTCATATAAAAACACGCGCCTATGCTTTCAACCGTTAAGGTACCTATAAGCACCTTTTTAACAAACGCCACAATTCCCGAAAGGGAGCTGAGGTTAAACGCGTCCTGTATAAGCAGGCGGTCGGAAATACCTATTTTTCGGTTGAACAGCAGCATTACGGCGGTCAAAAAGGTAATTACGCCAAGCCCGCCTATCTGAATTAAAAGCAATATTACAGCCTGCCCGAATACACTCCAGGTTGCGGCGGTGCTTACCGTAACAAGCCCCGTAACGCAGGTGGCGGTGGTCGCGGTGAAAAGCGCGTCTATATACGGCACGGCGCGCCCGCCCGCTGAGCTTATGGGTAAAGAAAGCAAAACGCTGCCTATAAGTATAACGCTAAGGAAACTCAGCAGTATAATTTGTGTTGTGGATAAATAAGGTTTTCTTTGACTTTTCATTTTCAACCTCTGCAAAGGGCATATTTTCGCCCGCGTTTTATGCTTAGTATAGCATTACGGGCGTCGAATAGCAAGCTTTAGGGAGTAAAATGCGGCAAAAAGCTTTAAAACATAAAATAATACTTTTAATTGCTGCCGATATATGGTATAATAATTTGAATACTGTTTCGGAGTGAGAATATGAACTGGACTGAAATAACCGTAAACGTGCCGCTTGAATATACCGATACCGCCGCGGCAATAGCCAATATGACCGTGCCCTACGGCATTTATATTGAGGATTACTCCGATTTGGAGCAAGAGGCGGAGGAAATAGCGCACATTGATCTGATTGACGAGGAGCTTGTTAAAAAGGACAGGACTAAATCGGTTATTCATATTTATATTTCCGAGTGCGATAACGCCGAAGAAAGCCTTGCTTTTTTAAAGGAAAGGCTTGCGGCTGAAAAAATACCGTTTGAGGTGGGTGCTGTCGGTGTAAACGACAATGATTGGAACGAAAACTGGAAAAAATACTTTCACGCTACCGAAATAGGCAAAAGGCTTGCAATAGTGCCGAGCTGGGAAAGCTACGAAAATGCGGGCGGCAGAAAAATTCTGCACATAGACCCCGGCGCCGCATTCGGCACGGGCACGCACGCCACAACATCGCTTTGCCTTGCAATGCTTGAAAATTACGTAACAGAGGGTACTGAAATGCTCGATATAGGCTGCGGCAGCGGCATACTCTCTATTGCGGCAGTGCTGCTGGGCGCCGAAAAGGCGGTTGGGGTGGATATTGACGCGCAATCGGTTAAAACGGCGCGCGAAAATGCCGAGCTTAATAACCAAAGCGATAAGACCGAATATATAGTGGGCGATTTAGCGGATAAGGTAAGCGGAAGGTTTAACGTTGTTTGCGCCAATATTGTGGCGGACGTGGTAATAAGGCTGTTTGAAAACGTTCGCGATTATATGGCGGAAAACGCCGTGCTGCTGGTTTCGGGAATTATTGACGCGCGTGAGCAGGATGTGCTGCGCGCCGCCGAAAAGCACGGATTTACGGTTAAAGAAAAGCAATATAAGGATAATTGGTGCGCATTTGCGCTTATATAACGAAACGGAGGAAAACCAATGCTGGAATTTGAACAGCTGAAGCTCCGCCTTGAGGGTAACGAGGGCGAGCTGCGCGATTTAAAGGACGCGCTGGGCTATGAGCATTTAAAAAACGAAATTGAGGAATTAGAGGCGAAAACCGCCGCTCCCGGTTTTTGGGACGACGCCGAAAATTCGCAGAAAATTCTGCAAAAGACAGGAAAGCTTAAAAATACGGTTGAGACCTACGAAAAGCTATGTTCTTCTTATGAGGACCTTTTAACGCTTATAGAAATGGGCGATGAGGAGGAAGACCTATCGCTTGTGGGCGAAATTACCGAAAGCCTTGAGGAATTTGAAAAGGGGCTTGCCGCGCAGCGCCTGCAAACCCTGCTTACGGGCGAGTATGATAACAACAACGCCATTTTAACCTTTCACGCGGGCGCGGGCGGAACCGAGGCTATGGACTGGGTATCAATGCTTGTGCGTATGTATACGCGCTGGAGCGAACGCCACGGCTTTAAGGTGCAGCTGCTCGACTTTTTGGATGGCGACGAGGCAGGGCTTAAAAGCGCCACAATGCTGATAGCGGGCGATAACGCTTACGGCTATTTAAAGAGCGAATCGGGCGTGCACCGACTTGTGCGCGTATCGCCCTTTGACGCGTCCGGCAGGCGGCACACATCATTTGCCTCGCTTGAAGTAATGCCCGAGATAAGCGACGATAACGACATTGAAATACGCGAGGAAGATATTAAAATGGACGTTTTCCGCTCATCGGGCGCGGGCGGTCAGCACATAAACAAAACTTCATCCGCGGTACGCTTAACGCATATTCCCACGGGAATAGTGGTTGCCTGCCAAAACGAGCGCAGCCAGTTTCAAAACCGCGACCAGGCAATGAAAATGCTCAAATCAAAGCTGCTTGAAATAAAGGAACGCGAGCACCTCGAAAAAATTGAGGATATTAAGGGCGTTCAAAAGGAGATTGCCTGGGGCTCGCAGATACGCTCGTATGTGTTTATGCCGTACACAATGGCAAAGGACCACCGAACGGGCTTTGAATCGGGTAATATAAACGCGGTTATGGACGGAGATTTAGACGGCTTTATAAACGCTTATTTAAAAGCCGCCTCAAAGGGCGAATTACAAAAGGTATAGGAGAAGCTTATGAAAAGAATTATATGTGTGCTGCTTGCAATGCTTACAATGTTTGCTTTTGCGGGCTGCGGCAAAAAGGCAAAAAGACAGCTTTATAACGGCAAGCTTTCAAAATACATTACCCTTGCCGATTATAAGGGCTTAAAGGTTGATACCAAATCGGATGAATTTAAGGAATATTACAATAACGTTATTTCCTCCGACGTATCGTCAAACGATTTATACGTTAAAAAGACCGAGGGCACCGTTGCAAACGGCGATACTGCGAATATTGACTACACCGGCAAAAAGGACGGCGTTGCGTTTGACGGCGGCACTGCTGAGGGCTATGACCTTAAAATCGGCTCAAATTCCTTTATAGAGGGCTTTGAAACGGGGCTTATAGGCAAAAAAATCGGCGATACGGTGGATTTGAACCTTACCTTCCCTGAAAGCTACAGTTCAGCCGAGCTTGCGGGCAAGGCGGTGGTTTTTACGGTGAAAATAAACTACGTTAAAACCGAGGAAGAAAGAAAACCCGAGGATTATTATTCGGAGCTCGGCTTTAAATCGCTTGATAAATACATCGCCGACGTGACCGAGCGCGCGGTTAAGAATTATCTGCTTGATAAGGTGAAAAGCGGCTCAAAAATAAAGGAATATCCGCAAACGGAAATTGACACTTTGTACGGTTCTTATAAAAATATGCTTGAGCAGAATTTAAAGAGCAGCTACGGCGTTGACCTTGCAACATACTTAACCTCAAACAATATGACCGAGGATTCGTTTAAAGAGGACCTTGTAAAAAATCAGATAAAGCCCGCAATGGACGAGCAGATGGTGGCTTACTCGATACTCGATAACGAAAAGCTGGGACTTAAGGACGAGGAAGTAAATAAAAAGGTTGACGAGACGGTTAAAAGCATAAACAATTCACAGGTGACCGCCGAAACGGTTAAAAATTACTACGGCGAGTATTATTTTGAGTATATGACCGTAAGCGAAAAGGTCGCCGATTATCTTTATAAGAACGCGAAAATTTCTTAAATGCGGTGCGAGGTGATAAATATCCGCGCCGTGTCGGACGGTGAATACCGTGATATATCGGCGCGGCAATCGGACGGGCTTAAAAAAAGGCTTGAAAATTGCGGTGAGGACGATGTAAAGCGCACGCTTGCGGGCAGACTGCTGCTTGAAAGAATGATAAAGCGGCTATACGGTAAAAAACGGTTTGAAATAAAATACAATAAAAACGGTAAGCCGCTTTGCGATTTTTGCTTTTTCAGCATTTCCCACTCAGGTGATTTTGCCGCAGTCGCCGTTTCGGACGACCCGATAGGCGTGGATATTCAAATCCCCGGCGGCTTTAAAAAGCGCGAAAAATATATGCTTTTTACCCCTGCCGAAAACGAATTTGTAAACGCGAAAGACCCCGAAAACCGTTTTTACACCCTTTGGACGCGCAAAGAGGCATATATAAAGGCAGAGGGCGGTACTCTTTCGGACGCGGCGAAAATATCGCTTGTCTGCGGCGGAGAACTTAAAGAAAAGCTCGGAGAATATTGCTTTGAAACCGAAAAAACAGATTCATATTATCTGGCGGTGTGCTGTAAGTAAGTATGAAAATAGGAAACATTGAAATTAAAGGCTATGCGGCTTTAGCGCCTATGGCAGGCGTTGCAGACCGCGCAATGCGCGAGCTGTGCCGCTATTACGGCGCGGCGTTTACCGTGGGCGAGCTTACAAGCTCGCGCGGGGTTGTGCTGAACGATAAAAAGTCGGCGGCGCTGCTTGCTGCGTCTGATAAAGAGCGGCCGTTCGGCTCGCAGCTTTTCGGCAACGACCCCGAAATAATGGCAGAGGCGGCGAGGGCTGCCCTGCGCTTTAACCCCGATTTTATTGATATAAATATGGGCTGTCCCGCGCCCAAGGTTGCGGCAAACGGCGGCGGCAGCGCGCTTATGAAGGATCCGCTTTCAGCGGGCAAAATAGTAGCGGCGGTGGTAAAAGCCGTAAACATACCCGTAACGGTGAAAATGCGCACGGGCTACGATAATGAGAACATAAACGCGGTGTATTTGGCGCAAATATGCGAAGACGCGGGAGCGGCGGCAATAACGGTGCACGGCAGAACCCGCCCGCAAATGTACGCCCCCGGCATTGATTACAAAACAATTGCCGAGGTTAAAAAATCGGTGACAATTCCCGTAATTGCAAACGGGGATATAACGGGCGGCAAAAGCGCCGAATATATGTATTCAGCCACCGGGTGCGATATGGTGTCGGTCGGTCGGGCGGCAGAGGGAAACCCCTTTATTTTTACCGAAATAAACGCGTATTTTGAAAACAAGCCCTACCGAAGACCGTCGCTTGAAGAACGTCTTAAGGTGCTTAAAAAGCAAATTTTACTTATGAGCGAATATAAAGACCCGCATATAGCCATGCTTGAGGCGAGAAAGCACGCCGCTTGGTATATGCAGGGCTTAAACGGCGCCGCGGCGCTCAGAAGAATGTGCGGGGAAGTAAGCAGTATGGCGGATGTTGATAATATCTGCGAAAAAGCACTTGAACAGAATAAAGATATGTGATAATATAATAAGCGCGTCGAAAAAGTCGACACGCTTTTGGACGGGAATGCCGTTCGCTCGAAAATCAAAGATTTTCGGACTGCACTCCCTACTCTTGCGGTGCCCAAAGAAAATATTCGCTTGGAGCGCGAATTTTCTTTGACCGCGGCGCCATAAC
>URGH01000063.1 GCA_900547305.1 uncultured Oscillospiraceae bacterium
TGCACAAAAATCAATTACAAAAGTATATTACCACAATATATTGTGGTTGTCAAGATGTTAATTGCCTTATATGCAATTTGATTTTAAAAAAATTATTTTTAGTTGAAGAAAAAACAGAATATTTCCCGTTTTTATAATTGTACGGGTTAAAAACCGGTTATGTACCTTGAAAGCTTAATTGTCTAACTCCGATACATTCCTTGTCGAACAGCGGCTATCCATCTGTTAAAGCGAACAGAGTCAAGAGCACTTAAATTCGGGTGGCAACCGAATTACGCGATTACCCGGCAAGGGTATAATGGTACTTCCGTAACTCGCGGTCCGGCTATAATGAAAGCGGGAAGGTGAAATTCCTATGGATCTGTTCGCCGCAGACATCGGAGCGACAATAAAACTTGTATACAAAATTTACAAATGGCAATAATTAGAATGAAAGGAGAAAATATGCGTAACACAAATAATGATGATTTAAGGCAGATGCCGTTAAAGGATATAAGCACTGTTAAAATTGATACTACAAAGCCGTGCGATGAAAGAGTAAGGAGTTATGTTGAGCAGATAGGAAATCCTTATCGCTATATTGACAACGGAGTAATTGTGGAAATTGAGTACGCAGATACAAATATAAGTCTGCACGACCGACTTCTTTCATATGCGACCAATATTGATAGAGGCACAGGAAATTGGTGGTAATACCGGATAAGCTATTGACAATTTATCAAATCTGAGGCATACTTTATATAAGGTCAATGATGGCGGCGTACATGGCTGTCGGAACAAATACCGGAAACAAATTTCCTGATTTTATTTCGGAGGTTTGTTTTCTTATTATGAATACAAAATATACAGCGGCAAACGCTGATAAAAATGAATATTTTGCTGTTGCTTATTATCGGCTTTCA
This sequence comes from uncultured Oscillospiraceae bacterium, assembly GCA_900547305.1. GTDB lineage: Bacteria > Bacillota > Clostridia > Oscillospirales > Acutalibacteraceae > UBA737. The sequence goes on from URGH01000063.1 coordinate 903, forward strand.
AAGGATGACAAGGCAAAATCCGAAAGTGACAGCATTGCAAATCAACGAAAGCTTATTTCTTCCTATGTGGATTCGCATTCAAATATCAAGCTGGTTGAGGAGCATTATGATGACGGATATACCGGAACGAACTTTGATCGTCCCGGTTTTCGTGCTGTTATGGCGGCAATTAAGGAAAGAAATGTTAATTGCGTTATAGTTAAGGATCTTTCGAGACTCGGAAGAGAATATATCGAAATGGGAAGATATATCGAGACGGTTTTCCCGTCTTTAGGCGTGCGGTTTATAGCAATAAACGACGATGTAGACAGCAGCCAAAGCAACGATTCCGACGATATAATAATTCCCATAAAAAACATAATGAACGAAAGCTATTGCCGCGAACTTTCAAAAAAACTTCGTAAACAGTTTCAGATTCAGCGCGCAAACGGGGAGTTTTTGGGCGCTTTCGCAAGCTACGGCTATTTAAAGTCGCCCGATAATAAGCATAAACTTATTATTGACGAATATGCTGCCGAAATTGTGCGCGGAATATTCTTATTGAAAATAAGAGGGTACAGCGGGCAGGGTATAGCTGATTTTTTGAATAAAGAGCAAATACTGCCGCCCGCCGAATATAAAAAGAGCATCGGACTTAATTACAAAAGCGGGTTTAAAGGTCTTTCAAAAGCAAAATGGAGTGCGGTTACGGTAGGGAGGATCTTGCAAAATCCGATTTATATAGGCACGCTTATTCAGGGCAAGCGCGGAACTCCGAATTATAAAATTAAAAAAATGCGCGTTCGGGATGAAGATGATTGGTCGGTGGTTAAAAATAATCATCCGCCGATTATCGACGAAACGGTATTCTCGGCGGTAGGGCGTATGCTTGCAAGAGATACAAGGAAATCTCCCAATGATGAAACGGTCAGCCCGTTATCAGGCGTGCTTTTTTGCGGCGACTGCGAAAGAACAATGGCACAGCGCTCAGTGGCGCGCGGCAATAAGAAATTTTACTATTACATCTGTTCCTCGTACAAGTACCGAAAAAGCTGTTCATCACATAATTTTGAACAAAGAAAGTTAGAAAAAATAATTTTAAATGCTATTACAAATCAAATAAATTTAGTTATTGAAATAAACGAAATGCTTAAAGAAATAGGGGAGAGCAGTCTCACCAAAATAAAGATAAAGCGTTTTGATATGATGATAGCACAGAAAAATTCGGAATCGGACAGATATAACGGTATGCGCGCCAAATTATACGAGGCATTGAACGACGGACTTATAGACCGCGACGAGTACGAAGCAATGCGCTCAAAATATTCAAAACTGATTTATGATACCGAGCAATCTGTTGAAAATCTTAAAAGGGAGCGCTCGGAATTTATTTCGGATACGGCGGATAACAATGCATGGATAAATGAATTTATCAGGTTTAACGGTGCTAAGGAGCTTACAAGAGAGCTTGTTGTAACGTTTATAGACCGAATTTATATTTACGAAAATAAGCGGATTAAAATTGATTTCAATTACCGCAACGAACTGTCAAATATGCAGGAATTATTAGAACAAAAAGCAAAGGAGGCAATAAAGGATGGCGCGTAAATCAAAATATGTATCCGTATCAAATGAAACGGATAAAAGCGCTTCGGTGTATCGCTGCGGAATTTATTGCCGCCTTTCCGATGAAGACGGGGACAACACAGAGTATAACTCTATCGGTAATCAGGAAAAGATAGCAATGCACTTTTTAAAGGCGCATCCCGATATTGAGGCGGTAGATATATATTCCGATAACGGCTTTACCGGAATGAACTTCAGCCGACCCGGATTCAGGCGTATGCTTTCCGACATTCGTGACGGCGTTATCAACTGCGTAATTGTCAAGGATATTTCACGGTTAGGCAGACATTTTGTTTTAACAAGCAAGCTTGCGGAAAAAATACTGCCTGAAATGAATGTGCGCCTTATAAGCATTAACGACGGTTACGACAGCATAAAAAAGGACGCTGATTTATCAAGTCTTACTTTGCCTTTAAAAATGGTAATGAACGATTATTATGTTAAGGATATTTCCAAAAAAATCAGGGCAAGTATAGGGGCTAAAATGAAAAACGGTGATTTTTTGCCTGCAAGCGGGAGTATTCCTTACGGGTATTTGCGTAATTCCGAAAAAAACACCTTTGATATTGATACGGAAACCGCACCGACGGTTAAAAGAATTTTTGAAATGCGGGCGGCGGGTATAAGTATAAATGCAATTTGCAAGGAATTGAATAAGGACGGTATTTTCTCCCCGGGGAAATTGAGATATGAGCGCAAAATGACGGATAATCCTAAATTCGCAAACGCTTTATGGTCGCGAAAGACCGTAAGAAAAATTTTAAGCGACCCCGTATATTTGGGAAACAGACTACACGGAAAAATCGGGCGCGAAAGGGTTGGTCTTGATAAAAGCCCTCGCCCTGACGGTGAATGGATAACCGTTAAAAACGCGCATCCGGCTATTATATCAAACGAGCTTTTTGAAAAGGTTCGGAATTTAATTTCGGAGGAAAAGGAGTCCCGAAATATGCATGATGCGGCGACCGAAATCGGTTGGGACAGCAGAGATATTTTCAGAAATAAAATTTTTTGCGCCGATTGCGGCTCGGTAATGAGCGGAGTGAAGGGCTGCGCAAGAAAGGGCGGAAAAGCTAAAAGCTGGATATATTATGACTGTAATTCTTACAGAGAGTCACAGCGGCTTTTATGCTCGTGTCATTATATAAACCAAAATACCGTAATGAGCGTATTAAAAAATGCTCTTGATAAGCAACTGCAAATAGCCGTAAATGCCGAAAGGCTGATTTCCGATATTACTGCACGCGGTGTAACCTTGCCATTTTATACAGACGCCGAAAAAAAGCAAAAAGAGCTTGCCGCACAAAGAAAAAATTTGGAGCTTAAAACAGAGCAACTGCTGTTAGACCTTACAGACGGGCTTATTGACCGCGAGGAATATATGCTTATGAAGAAAAGGTATTCGAATATGCGGGCCGAATTATCGGCGGAGGAAAGAAACGCCGCGGAGAAAATTAAAGAGTTTAAAAACACTGTTGAAAAAGCCGAGAGCCGGTTAAAGGCTTTAAGAAACTATAACGGACTGTCGGAATTAGACCGCGAAACGGTTGATTTGTTGGTAAATAAAATTTATGTTTCGGGGGACGGAAATATAAAGATAGTATTAAACTTTGAAGATCCATGCCGTCAGCTTAAAAAGTATATTGAAAAAGCGGGGTGATTGAAAATGCGATTTGATGAAAGGCAGAATATCTATTATCTCAGACTTTCTAAGGAAGACGGCGATATTGAAAGCGGAAACGAGACGGAAAGCAACAGCATAAGCTCGCAAAGGGTGTGTATTCAGCGTTATATTGAGGAAAACGGTATGAATTGCGAGGATTTTACCGAGGTATCCGACGACGGTTATTCGGGAACGAATATGCACAGACCCGGTATTCAAAAAATACTTAAAATGGCAGAATCGGGGAATGTCAAAACAATAATTGTCCGCGATCTTTCACGCTTTGCAAGAAATTATCTTGAAGCGGGGCATTATCTTGAATTTATATTTCCCATGTACGGCGTGCGGTTTATTTCCGTAAACGACGGGTATGACAGCCTTTTGACAGGCGAGACCACAGGCGGTCTGGGGCTTGCGATTCATAACCTTATAAATCAAATGTACAGTATGGATATTTCGCGGAAAATAAAAAGCGCGGTTGATATGAAAAAACTTAACGGGGAATATGTATACGGCACGGCGCCATACGGCTATAAAAAGGGCGCGAAAAAGAATACTATTGTGCCCGATAAAGAGGCAGCCCCCGTTGTGAAAAATATTTTTGAGTGGGCGGCTTCGGGTATGACCGTTACAAGCATAGCCCGAAAATTAAACACTATGAATGTCGTGACACCATCAGTATACCTTGCGGATGTGCGGGGGAAATATAAAACCCGTTCCTTTTGGACCTTTGATTCCGTTCGCAATATTTTAGAAAACAGAATATATACGGGCGACACCGTTCCCTTTAAATCGCATGTTATAAAGGTCGGCAGCAATCGTGTGAAACAAATTCCGACAGAGCTGCAAACGGTAATTCCGAACACGCACGAGCCTATTATAACAAGGGATTTATTTTACTTGGCGCAAACGGCAAAAAGGTCGGTTCATAAAAATAAATCTGAGCCGCGAAAAAATTTATTTACATCTCTTTTGGTGTGCGGCTGCTGCGGAAACCGCCTTTCAAAGGGCAAAGCGCAAAATAAATACTGGCGGTGCGCAAATTCAAGATACACAACCGAAACGGATTGTAAAAATGTTAAAATTGAGGAAACTGCTTTAAAAAATATAATTTTGAGAGCCGTAACCGTGCAATGCAAAATGCTTGACATAAGGCTGACGAAAATTAAAAAGGAAAGCAACTCTATCGGGTCGGACGAATACTTTTTAAAAAAGGAAATATCCTCATACCGCAGTAAAATAGAGCAGGCAAAGGATGCGAAAATCCGTTTATACGAAGATTACGCGGACGGCATTTTGAATGTTGAAGATTACAAAAATAAAAAATCCGGGCTTTTAAAAAGCACTGACGATTTACAGCTTAAACTGAAAACAGCCGAATGCAGGCTCAACGAAATAGGGGAAAGGTTAAAACAAAACGCTGCTCGGATATCCGAGAGCAAAGCATTCTCGAAGTATTCCGAAATCACCGATTTAACGCCCGAACTTGCAAAAGAGCTGATTGACGGCATTATTGTCTTTCCGAACGGCACGGTGAGAATTAAATGGAATTTTGCGGATGAAACGGCAAATATTATTGAGATGCAGCCTGTTTCCGAAAATAAAGCCGTATAGACTTGTATTTATCTTGACAAATTTGAAATTTTATGAAAATATGCAATCAAATGCAGATTTTCATAAACAAGCAAGTGCCTTATTCCAATTATGAACTGAAAAGTCTGATAATTTTAAATACGGCAAAGAAAAGCACTCTGCGGGGTGCTTTTCTTATTGTAACGGCTGTTGATATTTCGTGATTTGTCTTATTAAATTGTTGTGCCAAATACAACACAAAAAATATATAGGTGTGTGTTATAATTGGGACAACACTTAAATTTCGTCAAACCCGCATAAATAAAGGGTTTACACCCATTTTCAGGGTGCGGTTGTCCCAAATATAACATAAATTTGAGCCGTTGGCTTAATATTTCAAATTTTGCAAAAATGCCCGCAAACCCGCATAAATAAAGGATTTTTAAAAAATTTAAAAAAATTGTTGTTCCATACTTGACACACTCGTGAGCGGCAGCCCCATTTTGCAAAACGGAAAGCTTATAGGCGCGGTGACCCACGTTTTGATTGACGACCCGACGACAGGCTACGCCATTTTCGCGGAAAATATGCTGAAAGAGGCGGAAAACACCGCAGGAAACGCAAAGGTACGGAAAGCCTCGTAATTTGAAAATATTTATGATAAAGCCCCCGCATGTTGCCCGAAACAACATGCAGGGGCCGTGAATATTTTAGCTTTAAAGTTTTATTTCTATACTTTCATTCGGCGTTAATGCGTATTTTTTACCGTCCCACAAAAGCGTGCCGCCGGTAACATCCGATTTAACGCACAGCTTTTCTTTTGACAGGTAAATATACACCTTTCCGTTTCTTACAGGCAGCGTTCCCTCAATAAACCCGAAGTTACCGAGCTGCGGGCGTATTTCAAAGGTTTCATAACCTGCCGACGTTCCCGTAACGCCCAAAAAGTATTTTCCGAGCAGATATATGGGCGAAGCGCCCCATGCGTGACAGAGTGATTTCTGATATTTGCCGCCGTACATTGCGTAATGCTCAGCACCCGAAAGTGACGGGTCGAATTCCTCCCAGACCGTGGTGGCGCCGAGGTCAAGCATACCTTTCCAGTAGGATGTAATCATATTGTATATGTAGTCGGTATCGCCCGTTTTACCCATTACGTCAAGCTCGTATCCCTCAAAATAAGGGGTGGTTATTTTGGTTACGGCGTCGTTATACAAAACGTTTTTGATTATTGATTTTCTTTGGAGTTCATCCGCAATGTCATACATTATCGCAAAAATATTCGCGTGCCTTGTAACGTTGTTTTTGCCCGACGAAAAGCTGTCGATATAAGCGCCCTTTTCACCATTCCAGAAATAAGCGTTTACCTTATCTTTAAGCTCGGCTGCCTTTTGGGCGTATACCGAGCCGTCTTTCCCCGCAATTTCGGAAAGTCGGCTCATAGCGCTGTTTGCGGTGATATAGAGCATTTGCTCGGCGCAAAGCGCGCCCTCTTTATCCATATCCGACCAGTCTATAAAAATCCAGTCGCCGTATTTGGCGGTTATAAAGCCGTTTTCATCCTCGCGCCCGCGGCAGAAGTCCATAAGCGTTACCGCGCGCGGATATATTGTGCGGATAAATTCGGCGTCGCCGTAGTTTTCGTAATATTCAAGAAGCCCTATTATCCAGTAAAGACTGTAATCGGTTATGGTGTTGATATGCTCGCAAAACGGCTCCTTGCCGCGCAGACCTATAATACTGCGGCGGGCGGTGCCGGCGTCGTCGCACATATATTTAATAAATTTAAACGCCTGGTACGAATCGCCGCCCCAAAGCCAGCGGTCACGCTTTACCGCCTCGGTTAAAACCTCGCGCATATTAAGCCTTAATGTATATACGCACATATCCCAGATTTTATTTACATCTTCATTATCACACCTGAAGCTCGCAATATTGCCGAGCTCCTGATATTCAAGCTCCGCGCGAAGATTTTCGGGTTTGCCGCCCGTAATGAAAATGTACCTGAAAGCGCGCTGCTTTAATTTGTAATCCCGCGCGCCCGAAACATCCTCGCGCACCACGGTAAACCATGTATCAAGCGCCTCCTCGCGGGATTCGCCGTAGCTTACATGCAGTCGCTTGTCGGGGTCGGCACCCTCAATATACAAAAATCCGAAAATTTCTTTTCCGAAATCGTAAAGCGTGCCGCCGTTTACTTCCTCAGCCGAAACAGGTGAAACGGCTTTGTATGAAAACGGGAAAATTTCGGGGTTTGACTGCGGCGTGGTATATCTTTCGTCAAAGCCCACGGGTATCCTTTCTTTACATTCGTTAAGGGTGAACCAATCCCCGTCGGTAGATAATACGTCGCTTTCAATATACGCCGCGGGAAGCCCCGTGAGATTCATAATATGTATCTGAAAAGTGTGTTTTCCCTTTGTTACGGGAATTTCTTTCCCGTTCGGGTACATTCTGCCCTCAATTTTCAAATATCCCTTGCCGTGTAAATGCAGCTTTAAAAAGCCGTCCGACGGAATATCCTTTTCCGCAAAAAGCACAACGTATCTGTCAACATCGTAGATTCTCCAATTCGAGGGATAATCCATGTCGTACTGCTCTCTGCGCGAGTTTACAAGGTTTGTGTGGAAAATTTCCCAATCTCCGAAATTCCATATCCAATAGCTTTTCATAATCGGCCTCCCGAATATTAATTACAATTATAATTATACTGCACAAAAAGAAAAAGTACATACACAAAATCAATCGTTTTGCATGCGAATTTTATATTTTTGTGAATATTATAAGATAGTATAATATCAAATTTTCCTCTTTGATTTTCGGCTGATATTCTGCCCGCCGATAAAGGACGCCGCGCGGGTTTAATTCAGCTTTTCCTGCGGTATTCCGAGGGCGTTACGCCGCATATTCTTTTGAAAGCGGTTGAAAAATAGTTTGAATTGTCAAACCCGCAGACAAGCGCAATTTCGGTAACCGAAAGCTCCTCAAAGTTAAGGCAGTATTTTTGCGAAAGCGCGCGCATTCTTTCAAAGGCTTTTTCTTTATTTATACCGTATCCGCTTACGCTTACAAAAGAGGAACTGTTGACGAAAAACACATATTCCTCTATGCCCGCGTGGCACATTCCGAAGAAAATACCCTCGCCGCTCTTTTGGTAAACCTTTTGCCGGCAGTTCATGCAGTATTCCCAGGCGGCTGAATTTGTTTTAACAAATGAACAAAACGGGTTGTTGTGAACATTGTGCTCCAGCAACCCGGCGATCCGCTTTCCGTGCACGGTTACATAATAGCCCATTGAATTAAGAAACGAAATATAATTGTTTATATCCGTTATAAGTGAATCTTTCACGTTCGTCACCTGTAAGTATTATACATGCTTTCGTGCGGTTGTAAAGAATAATGTAAGCGATTTGCGGCTTTGCAAACTTTTCTTGCGGGATTTTGAAGATTATGTTTGCTTGACAAAACCCGTCTTACATATTTTTATGCGCGCGGTAATCGTTAGGCGTAACGCCTGTGTGTTTTTTAAAGAGCCGCGAAAAATAAGAGTAATTTGAAAAGCCTAAAAATTCGGAAATCTGAGCGTTTGTATAGTTGCTGAAAAGCAGCAATTCCTCCGCTTTTTTAATACGCATGTCTATTGCGTACTGCGCAGGCGTTTTGCCCGTGCTCTTTTTAAACTCTCTTATCAGGTAATTTGTTGAAATGGAAAACTTTTTCGCCAATTCGTTAATAATAACGGGGTTTTGCATGGATGTGTAAAATTCGCTGATTATCTGCTCTATCAGCTCGTTTTTTTCTTTCTGCTGCTTTATTTCGGAATGGAATATCGAGCGGCTTATAAGCCCGAGTATGGTTATAAGCAGTCCCGAGCAGATCTGCTCATAGCACGGCTCCTGCCTTGTGTATTCGTGGCACAGGCGGTACAGCATTTGTTCAATGTCGAGAGTATCAATATTCAGCCTTAATATGTTAATCGAGTCAAGGCGGAGCGCCTTTATTATCGGCGCGCATTGTGTACCGTTGAAATGCACCCAGTAGTTAACGGTGTTGTCCTTTTTGGCAAAGCGGTATCTTTGCTGCTCATACGGGTGGAGAATAAAGGCTTGCTTTTCATATACGGTATATTCCTTATTCGCTATTGTTATATAACCGATTCCCCGCGCAATATACAAAAGCAAATAATCCGAGCGCCCGTCGGGTCGGTCTATTATATAGTCCTGGTCGGTAAGCAGCAGCGTTCCGCAGTTGTTAACATGCATAAACGCGGTAGTAGGAATATCGGATGAAAACGAAAGTGGTAAGTATGCCATAATAATATCCCCTTGTATTCACAAAAATATGATATTTGCGCAGTAATTGGTTGATTTTGTGTATGTACTTTTTCCTTTTATGTAGTATAATTATATTGTAAAGAAAAATATTTGTCAATATTTAATATAATTCAGGGGGAGCTGATTATAATGGAAAACATCAATTTAATTCCGCCGTCAGAGGTAGGAAAAGGGTCAAAAATCAAGCTGAATGTCTGCGAGCATGAGGTTGATATGTACTGGAAGGTCGCTATTGAGGTGCTGGAGGTCATAGCCGAAAACAACAAAAAAGGCGAGCCGACGGTTATGATAGTGCCTTACGGCCCGTTAGGTCCCTATGCGAGAATAGCCGAGCTTGTAAACAAATACCGCATATCGCTTAAAAACTGCGTGTTTATTAATATGGATGAGTACCTTAAAGACGAAAAGACCTATATTGATAAAGACGATCCGCTTTCTTTCCGCGGCGGTATGGAAAGAACCTTTTACAGAAAGGTAGACCCGGAGCTGAATGTTCTGCCGGAAAACAGATTTTTCCCCGAGCCGGGCAACGAGGGCAAAATAATGAAAATAATAGATAAATACGGCAAGCTGGATATGGTGTTCGGCGGAGTGGGGATTAACGGACATTACGCCTTTAACGAGCCGCCGGAACCCGGCGAGAACGTTACACCCGAGGAATTTGCCGAGCGCCGCACCCGCGTTTTGAAAATAACAAGGGAAACCAAAACGATAAACGCATATATGAACTGCGGCGCAAACCTTGACGCTATACCCGATTGGTGCATAACCGTGGGAATGAAAGAAATTTTCAGGGCGAAAAAGGTGCGCATGTGTATGCCGAGAGACTGGAACGCGGCGGCGCTCAGAAAGGTGCTGCACGGACCTGTAACCGCAAGCGTTCCCTGTTCGCTTTTCCAGAACCACCCCGACGCTATGCTCTATGCCGCTGCGGTAGCGCTGCAGTGCCCGGTTTCGGAAATCAGAATTTACAATAAATAATGAAAAATCTGCTTATAAAAAACGCGGCGGTAGTTTTCCCGGACAGTATTAAATATTCACGCAATGTTTTAACCCGAAACGGCAAAATATCCGACTGCGATTTTAGGGGCGAGCCGCCCGAAAATACCGAAATAATAAATGCCGAGGGCAATTACCTTTTACCCGGATTTATAGATATACATATTCACGGCGGCGGCGGAGCGGATTTTATGGACGCTGCGCCCGAAGCGTTTGAAACGGCGGTAAAGGCGCATTTGCGGCACGGAACAACAACGCTTGTTCCCACTGCAATGTCGGCTGCGGAAAAGGATCTAACTGCGTTTTTAAAAGCCTTTAAGAGTTTTAGAAAAAACAGTAAATACGGCGCTGTGACTCCCGGCGTTCATTTAGAGGGTCCGTATTTTTCGGGCGCGTCGGCAAAAAGCGGCGGCGCACAGCCGAGGGATATACTGCGGCTGCCCGATATGAACGAGGTTGAAAGGCTTTTGAAAACAGCCGACGGCGATATTCTCCGCTGGGATGCAGCCCCCGAATTAAAGGGAGCAGACGAATTTGCGCGCCGTATGACCGATAACGGAATACTTTGCGCAATAGCCCATTCAAATGCCGATTCCGAAGAGGCGCAGCGGGGAATTGACTGCGGATTTTCGCATGTGACCCACTTTTATAACGCCGTTACGACCTACCATAAAGAAGGGCAGACGGTATACGGCGGTATTGTTGAGGCGGCGTACCTTAATTCGGGCGTGACGGTCGAGCTGATATGTGACGGTAAGCACATTCCGCGCGATATTTTAAGGCTGGCGCTTAAAATTAAAGGCGTAAATTCCGTTGCGGCAATAACCGACGCCATGCGGCTTTCGGGAACGGATATGAGGCAGGGCAAGCTCGGAAGTCTTGCAAACGGCACCGACGTTATTGCGGATGACGGAGTTGCAAAGCTGCCCGATATGTCCTCATTTGCGGGGAGCGTTGCCACAATGGACAGGTGCTTAAAGGTTCTGTGCCTTGATTACGGAATATCCCTTACCGACGCGTCGGTAATGCTTTCGGGTACGCCCGCAAGGCTTTCGCGGCTGGGAGATACAAAGGGCAGAATACAAAACGGCATGGACGCGGATATGGTGCTTGTAAACCGTGAAATGGCGGTTACGGGCGTTATATTAAACGGAAAGGCTGTTAAATAAAGGATTACTTTCCAATATTAGTGAGTTGCCGTATACACGGCGGCGGGCGCGGCAGCCGCTGTTTCGGCAGTTTCCGACATAAAATTACCCGATGTTGACGCCTCGTCAATCAGAAATATTTTAGGCATATAAGCGCATTTTGCTTAATTGTGCATGAAAAGACAAGATTTTTTCCTTTAACTGTGATAATATTGAACAAACTGGAGGTGATATTTATGTATATAGGTCTGCAAAAAATAAAGGATGTTATTGATTATATAGAAGATAATATCACTGCCGACCTTGATTGCAAAACGCTGTCTTCAAAAATGGGCTTATCGGTTTATGAGTTCAGAAGAATTTTTTCCTTTGTAATCGGGTGCCCCATATCGGAGTACATAAGGAAAAGACGGTTATCTCTGGCGGCGCTGGAGCTTATAAAGGATAAACCAACGGATATTATGACTCTTGCGGAAAAATACGGCTATTCGAGTCAATCCGCCTTTACAAAGGCTTTCGGTGAATATCACGGGGTGGCGCCCACGGTGCTTTTAAAGGAAAAGGCGGAAATTAAACTTTTCACTGTGCCCAAGTTTGAGATAAACATAAGCTCGGGCGAATATGTGGATTTCAGCATAAGAAAATCGGACGGATTTTACATAAACGGGTTCTCCGAGGTTTCGGTTATAACCGACAGCTGCTGCTGCGAAAGCGTATGGAACAGCTTTTACGAAAGCGGAGCGGATGAAAAGCTGAATACCGAAAAACTTTATGTGGCTTACAGAAACAGCAACGAAAACGTTTTATGCACCATAGGTGAAAAGTCGGCGTGGGCAGACGGCGCAATGCAGTCTGAAAAAATACCGGAAAGTTTGTGGGCGTGCTTTAAGCTCAATACGGTTGATGACGACCGTGTAAACAAGGTTTACGGCAAAATTTTATATGATTGGCTGCCGTCGGCCAATCTTACAAGGAACGAAGATATTCCGACGGTTGAGGTTTATCCTTTCGATATGTCGGAAGACGGATTTGAGTGGGAAATATGCGTTCCCGTTTACAGTTAAAAATATGTTGTTAAAGGAAAAAATCATATGTCAAGAATAGTAGTTATTACGGGCGCCTCAAGCGGTTACGGTAAAGCCTGCGCGGAACTGTTCAAGAAAAACGGCGACACCGTAATCATGACGGCGCGCAGCGCCGAAAAGCTGAAAAACGCCTGCGAAGAGGTCGGCGGCGATATGGCGGTTCCAATGGATGTCACCGTTCCCGCGGATTGGGAAAGACTGGCAGATACGGTGCGCGGGAAATACGGCAGACTGGATATACTTGTTAATAATGCAGGCGGCGGTATTGCGATAAAAGAGGTTACTGAGCAATCAACAGATGAAATAGACGCGGTTATAAAACTCAATCTGAACAGCGTGGTATACGGCTGCCGCGCGGCAGCCGATATAATGAAAGCGCAGGGCAGCGGCACAATGATCAATATATCCTCGGTATGCGCCAGAGAGTGCTGGCCTACATGGTCGGTATATGCCGCGGCAAAGGCGGGGGTGCTGAACTTTTCCAAGGGAATGTACCTTGAAATGCAGCCTTACAACGTCAGGGTTTCCTGCGTTATACCGTCCTCTGCCAGCACGGGGTTTCAGCGCGCATGCGGCGTAGGCGAAACCACGGATTTGCTGAGGCCCGAGGATATTGCCGAAACCGTGCTTTACGTTGCAAATCTGCCGCAGCGGGCGGTTGTTGAGGATGTAACGGTATGGGGAATAGATAAACAGGTTAATCCGCTGTAAAATAAGAAGAATCGGGGTGTTTAAAGTGGGCAGGTTTTTTGCCGAAGCTGAAAGTTTTGAAAATTTGGGCGGCTGGGTAGTTGACCAACAGTCTATGAATATAATGGGCTCTTCTTACATTATGGCGCACGGCTTGGGTTCCCCGGTGGCGGACGCCGTTACACACATAAAGCTGCCCGAAAGCGGAAAGTGGTACGCATATGTGCGCACCCGCGATTGGACTGCCATGTGGAAACGCGGAACACCCGCAGGCACCTTTAAACTAATGATAGATGACGTAGGTTTTGAAAATACCCTCGGCACAAACGGCGAAGAGTGGGATTGGCAGTATGCGGGCGCTATGGAGCTTGAAAGCGGGAAAACGCTCAGAATGTCGCTGCGCGACCTTACGGGATTTAACGGCAGGTGCGACGCGGTATTTCTTACCACCGATAAAAACGATATTCCGAAAAATACCGAGGAATTTCGCCGCGAGGTATCGGGCGTTACCGCCGAAGAGGACGAAACGCTGTACGACATGGTTGTATGCGGCGGCGGAATAGCGGGCACCTGCATGGCGCTTGCCGCCGTGCGCGAGGGCATTAACGTATGCCTTATTCAGGACAGACCGGTGCTCGGCGGCTGCAACAGCTCTGAAATAAAGGTGGGGCTGGGCGGTCAGGTTCGCTCGGAGCCGTACCCCAATCTCGGAAACATTTTGCAGGATATATCGCCCGTATTCGGCTCGCCCGGTTCGTTTGACGGACATTTCTACGAGGACGAAAGAAAGGCGAACGCCTTTTACACCGCAAAGGTATGGGCAAACGGGAGATACACGCTCTCCTTAAACGAAAGAGTCATAGCTCTTGAAAAGAACGGGGATAAAATTTTCTCGGTAACAACCAAAAATATTTACACCGGCAAAATAAAGAAATACAAGGGCAAATTATTTGCCGATTGCACGGGCGACGCGGTTCTGGCGCGGCTCGGCGGCGCGGAGGTTATGTACGGCAGGGAGGCGGCGGACGAATATAACGAGCAGCTGGCTCCCGAAAGGGCGGATAATCAGGTTATGGGCATGACCGTGACTTGGTATTCCGAAGAAACAGATGAAAAGGACGAATTCCCCGATATTGACTGGGGAATTGAATTTGACGAAAAACGCAGCTACAAGGTGTTTGGCGGCGATTGGGAATGGGAAGCGGGTCAGTACCGCGATATGGCGGACGAAACCGAATATATCAGAGATTATTCGCTGATGACCGTTTTCGTCAACTGGTCTTTTCTTAAAAACCGTTATTCAAAAAAGGAAGAATACGCTTTCAGGCGGCTTAAATGGGCGTCTCCTTTGGGCGGCAAGCGTGAAAGCTACCGTGTAAAGGGCGATTTGGTTTTAAATGAAAACGATATAGAAAACCATATACCGCACGAGGACGAAACAGCTTCCGCAACATGGGATATCGATATACATTATCCCGACCCGATGAATATGAAGCTGTTCCCCGAGCCGTTCCGTTCCTGCGCAATACACCGCGGTATAGGCAGGCACTATCCTGTGCCGTACCGCTGCTTATATTCAAAGGATATTTCAAACCTATTTTTGGGCGGAAGAATAATAAGCACCACGCATATAGCGTTTTCGTGCGTAAGGGTTATGAGAACTTTAGGCGTACTCGGCGAGGTTGCGGGGCTTGCGGCAGG
>URGH01000064.1 GCA_900547305.1 uncultured Oscillospiraceae bacterium
CATATAAACACAACCTATTCATTAAAATTATCCGGCACTCTGAACCAGCGGTATTCTTCGTAAGGTACTAAATCCTTTGAAACATCACAGCAGCTCACAAGCACATAATTTCCCTTATGTGAAAGCGCCTTTGCCGTTTCTTGGAGTTTAAAGCTGCCATACGGTCTGCGGTTAAGATAAAGTGCTCTTTCAATCTGCGGTAACAGCGGTTTCAAGCAATCAAGTATATAGCACTCACCGAGCACCAATTCAAGATACGCCTGCGCGCTGTATATCTTCCCGCTTTTCAGTACGCCTTTCGTTTTGTTTTTCCTCATTTTTATTCCTCTCTTTAATATTTAAGCGATTTTTCCGACATTTTCTCTTTCCAAAAAGGCATTGAAAATTTGCCGTATATATTCCCAGCCGCCGATACTCAAAAATTCATTTGAAAGATATTCGTCATATAACAGCGAGAGAATATTTGTGTGCGACGCCAAAACCTTTAAATCACTTAAACCAAATTCGGTTTTCAGATTGCTGTTAACCGCGTAGCAATAAAGGTTTTTGTAAAAGTGAATTTTCCCGGCGTTCTCAAATACCGTTTCGGTATTTTGGGAAAGCTGCTCTTTTCTGAAAACCGTATATTCCTTTTTAATATTTTCGGTCAGTATATCTTCGTAAGACAAATTAAGTCCTCATTTCTTATCACAGTTTACATCTGTGACGGGCGATGTGTCCAATTTTTTCTCACCAACATCTGCAAGGCGGTTTATCGCCTTAATAAGCGCCGGTAACTGATGTTCAAAAAAGATTTGTCCGTATTTTGTTTCGTGAAATTGTAATCCCATATTTAATATTCCTTTCAGTTTTTAATTCTTTTAATATAGCTTCCACAAGTCATTTTAAATCTCATTGCTTTAAAGCCGGAGCAAGGGCAAAATACCCTTGCCCTCGTACTTTATGCTGCTTTATCCGTATGCAAGGCGCGAGCTTTGCCTGCCGAATATTTGCCCTCGGTTATTTCGTACAGAAACTCTCTGCACTTTTCCTCGTTTCCGCAGCCCGCAACCATAGTAACGCGATCGGGTCCGCTGCCGACGTATACGCTTATACAGCCGTCAAATATTTGCAGCAGAATATCCTCCCGATTAGCACAGGCGGAAACAAGAGCAAAAAAGGAAGACATTTTTTCCATAAATAATCACTCCTTACGCCGCCTCAAGCAGGTCTTTCATAAGAACATCAACAAGCCGTATTCCTCTCAGCTCTCCGCCGTGAATAAGAATGTTGTTTTCGTCAAGCTCGGCAAATTCCTCAAGGCGTAATACCTTGCTTGTTTCCGCTAAAGATTTATCTTCTTCGCTTAACCGCTCCTTTATTACCTTTTGCCATTCTCTTAAAAACGGTTCGGCTGTAATAATATCTTCACCGTTGCGGTCATAGAGAGTTCGTTTTTGGCGGATAGTGCCGCCGGGTTCCACCTCTAAAGTATAGTAGGATACATCCGGCTCGTTTGTACGGCGCAAAAACAGAATATAGCTTTCCCTGCGTTCTATGCGGTCAAGGTATCTGTCCTGCTCGGCAACGCAATGGTGAAGATTTCTGCCCTCTGCAAGCACATCCTCAACACAGCTCGGTGCAATAACGGAATATTTTTCTCCGGCATATTCGTATTTAGCTTTAACATATGAAAATACATCGGGCAAAAGGGGATAAGACTTTATTATCTCGTTTGCGCGCTCGTGAAGATCCTTGCGCTGCAGCAAATTTACAAGCTCTGCATGCCGCTGCCTCAATCTGCCGGCTCGGTATATAATAGCGTCGCTTGTATCCATATTTAATTTTACCGCCATTGCAAGATAATCCTTCCATAGATTCATAACCTCATTACAGGTCATATTAAGCGCGTTCATCTGTTTGTTAATATAGTTGAATATCTGTACCGCACTCATTCTGTCAGATATAAATGACAGCTTATCCGGCATCAGATTATGCCCTATAAACCATTTCTTCAGGTAACGGGATAAAAAGACATTTTGCCCTTTTTCGTATTGCAGCCAGCTTAAATACTTAAAACCTCCGTTTGTTTCCTTTAGCTCTTTAAGTCTTACGGAATCTATGCAAAGAATTTTTTTAAGGTTGCTGCCGCTCGAATCAATGCGATGCCGGATATTAAAGCTCTTACCGTTTAATAACTCCTCGGCAAGCTCTGTAAACCCTGCCTTAATAAGCTTTTCAATATACGATGTTTCTTTAACATGTATTAAAAATACTTCCGGGTCAAGTTTACCTTTGTATTCATACCATTCGTTAAGCGCAGTACACTTTAACTCATTTTCGGAAAGTTTCCTTAATGTCTTTTCATATATTCTTCCATCCTGAGCATAATATTGGCTGTTGCATAAGCTGCAACCTATCCAGCGAAATGCCCGAAGCTTGTAATCTCCGTAAAAATATGCCCGAAGCGGCATACCTGTGTTATTACATATGATTCTCCTGACTTCATAATAATGAAACTGCGGAGCAAACGGCAAGCCTCGATGGTACACTCTGTATGAATCAAATCGCCTTATCATAAGCCCGTCCCTGCAACGCTGAAAAATATATGACGGATACTCCCGTGTGGCGAAATAGCCGAATTTCCCGAGAGATTTAAAGGTTATTTCTTTATGGCAGACAGGGCAGATACCCTTTGAATTGTAATGGGGCTTTTCAACCGAAACCGTATTTTCACAATATGTGCAATAGCCTTCTGTATACTTTTTGCGCGAATAATTATAAAAAATAAAATGTTCATCGGTAGCCTCTTTGTCTAACCATTTTTCAAAATCCTTCGGCAGCTGCTTTGGGGTTTGCTTTAAATCCTCATCCCACGGGTCGGTTACTTTTCTGTGCTTTTTTTCAAGATTTTCCGCCATAACATCATCCTGATAACAAACAAGTATATTGGCGCCGCTTTTATCGGACTTAAAATACTTTTTCAGTATTTTATTTGATTCGCGCGGGACATATACGGTATACCCGTTAAACCAACCATCGGACCAATCAAGGTTGCGGAGCGAGGCGGTGAACCACTTTTCTTTCTCGTGACTGTAAGTGATATACTTTTTATTTTTCCTATCGAAATATATATCGTATATCGGTTTTGTGCCGCCGTACCGCATTGCCTCGGTCAGAAAAAAGGATACCTTTAAAATGCCTTTTTTGGTGCAGCACCTTAGATACGACCAATTTGTATATTTATTTACCCTGACATCTTTCGGTTTGTCCGCTTTGGCTCTGCGGAGCATATACGGAGTAGCCCGGAGCTTCGGCATTTTAAGCAATTCTTTTTTTCTCATATTCCGTTTTCTCGCTTTCCTCTAAATTGACATTATACAGTCGGTTCGGCATAATTATTTTACCGTCAACCTTAGCTAATGCTATTTGAATAATCTTTTTGCTGTTCGGCTCTTCCTTTGCAAAGCAAAGATAATCGCCTTTCTCACCGGAGGCAACAGGGTCTTTACCGCGCACTATTACATAACCGTTCCGGGATTTGCCGATTTCCTTTTCCACTTGGCTGCTGTTTTTTCTGAATGGGTGGTCGTTTATATATGCGAGGGAATGTAACAGTAAATCTTTCAGCGTTAAACGCTTTAATATCGTTAAATGCGTACAGGAAATTTTACTGTCGCGGTCATCCTCGTCTATATCTCCACCTGCGTCAACAATATAATATTCTGAATTTTTTATATTCGGATAATACTCGAAGCAGTCAAGGGGATTTTCGGCGCAATGAAAGCCGTTCTTTGCGCAATTTGCTTTTTCGGTCACATTAAGCCCCGGATTAAACTGATAGTCTCTGCATATCAGTCCCTTATCAAAGCCTTTATAAGCTAACATACGAATCCCCCTAAAATAAAGAAAGCTGGTCGGTATTTTCCGACTTTTCCTTCTCTTCGGGCGGTGGAGTCTCTTTCTTTTTTGCAGCAGACTTTTTAGCGGTTTTGGAAGTATAAGCCGGCGTGTATGTTTTCGGTTCAAACTTTTCTTCATCCGCATAATCCACTTCTATTTTGGTTGAACGATAGTATTCCTCAGCCCAATCGTAGCAGAGATCGTCCGGAATGTCTATGCCTATAACGCCGTTTCCGTCCGGCTTTTCACCCGTAAGCTTCATATCTTCTTCAAGGTATTCCCGCGCTTTAATGTTTATATACTTAAAGCAGTTTGCAACGCTCTTTTTAGGATGAAGAATGTTGCGGGAAAGGTTTTCGTTTTTCCTGCTCAATTCGATTATATAAGCGGCAACGCTTTCTTTCATATTGCGGAGGGTAATCCTTTCAACCCCCGTCGCTATATTGTTTTCAGCCTGCTTTAATAATTCATCCGTGGAAAGCATTGTGTTCATTTCCCATTCAATCTGAATTTCTTCATCGCGAGCCGCCTTTTTAGCGTCAAATTCCGCCTTTCGCTTGGCTTCTTCCTTTTCAAAGGCTTTTTTTCTTTCAGCCTCGGTTTGCTCGGCTGTTTTTTCGGTGACTTCTGTTTTATTATTGGCATCCATTTTTATGCTCCTTTTTAAAATTTGAAACGCGGTACGGGAAAGCCCCATACCGCGCCTTTTAATAAAAATCCTTAATTTTAGCTTTTTTCGCCGCAAATGCAACGGGATAAAAACCATCTTCGTTACAGTAAAAGAATCGGCTGCCTTTTTCGCTATATAGCTCAATAACATCGGACAGAGCTACGGCTCGCCCGGCGTAACCGTCGGGCAGCTGTAAGCCATATTTTTCCCGTATGTAATTAAGGCAGGTAAAATCGTCGTCAAAATAGGCAACCTCACTATCGCTCACAAGACAGTATTCTTCAGCCGGAGGTTCTGTAAAGCCAGCTTCAAGCAGCTTTTCAATACCCGCAAAGGCGTAGCTTCTGACAACCGCGCCGCTTATATCCAGCTGATAAATACGGTAACCTTGTCTCTTATCTGTTTCGGGCTTTTGTATAATCTTTTCACTGCCCTCCAATCGTTTCAAAGCAATAACATAGTCGTCTATACCGTTGTAATTCGGGTTCCAACAGGCAATTTCACATTTCATACCGCACTCTGCCGCCGTTTGCCGCACGCGCACTGCGCCGGCCGCCACATTTTTGTTTCGGAATTTATCAATGTCTAAGGCGTCAATAACGGTTTTTGTGCCGTAAGATGCTAAACTCTGCAATAATTCTTCAAGACCCGCTGCCGCGTTTGCCGAAGCCAGTGCGATAAAGGTTTTACCCGACAGAGCGTGTGCAATATATGACTTTAAATACCCCTCGGTAATATATACCCGCCCGGCATTTCTGTCGCCTAAAAACTGTATGGGGCTGCCGGGGCCTGTGCCGTATGGCTTACTTGATGAAGAGAACCATATGTATTTAGCGCCCGGCTTATCCGAACCCTCGTTTTTAAGCGGAGTATCAAGCCGAATTTGCAGATCGTGTATCATACCGTCAATTTCTCTTATGGGTATTAAAATTCCGTTGGTGTATGAGCAGAACATTACCGTCCACACGCCGTTTCTTTTGTAGAACCCCGGCACGCCCTCTACGGTGAAGCCGTTTTTAATAAGCGTTTTTGCAATTTTCTCGCACATATAAAACGGGGGTGTGCTTTTAAAGCCTATTTTGTCTATCTGACTGTCGGTAAGACATCTCACATTCTTTAAGTGCTCTCGGTGCTTATCGCTCAGTTTAAGCAAGCCGAGCAATGCCGAAAGTGTTCGGTTAATAACGGGAGCTTCCGCGCGTTTTGCAGTCGGAGCAGCTTTGTGTGGCTTTATTTTACAGCTGTCAAAATCAAAATCGGTGTTTGTTTCAAGACGAAGCAGTAATTCATCGCAAATTCTTCTGTAAGCCTCCGAATTTGAAATGTTGCCGTTTATTTTGCTGTATAACGCCAGCATACCGCCCTTTTCTCCGCAGTAATTACATCGCCAGGTATTGTTTTCGTAGTTTATTTTCAGCTTGCCGCGGTCGTCTCCGCAAAAAGGGCAATCGGTATATACGCCGTTTGCCACCGGTCTGCGAATCTTTATGGGCAGCAGGCTTGCCACCTGTTCAATGTCGAACGGAAAATCCCCGGTAGACCCCATATTTTAACCTCACTTCATTGAATCAAGAATAAGCTTTGTTGCGGCGCGGAGAATGTTATCCTCGGTCGGGTATTTTTCAATAATCATTTCCAATACCTTAACGGGGCGGCGCTCGGCTAAGGTTCCCACCTTCCAGCCGTTATACGGTCCGCCCTCAATAACATAATTCTTCGCGTCCTCTAAAGTCATCACAGCGCATATTTCGTCAATCGGCGTAGTCTTGTCATAGGAAACAGGAGTCGGCTCATCTTCGGCTGCCGCTTGCTGCTCTATTACTTCGCCCGTTTGCTCGTCTACCTTAATGCTGCCGCTTTCAATATTGTTTACCACCGTCAGCAGCGGGTCTGTAACGGGCGGAGCTTCTTCTGTTTCCGCCTTTGCAGGTGCGGTTTCGGGTTCTGCTTTCACAGCCTCCGTTTTTATCTCTGCCTTGACGGGTTCTTCCGCTTTTTCGGGCTTGACTTCTTTCGCAGGCTGTTTAGGCTTTTCGGCTTTCTTGGTAACCGCCTTTTCCTCTGATTTTGCGGCAGAGGGATTGACGGAAATAAACTGTAAGCCGAAGCCTGCGTCCGAAAGTGCTTTTTCCATAGCGTCGTGCTGGGCTTTCGCCACGGATACCTTGTCCTCGGCGTCAACCCCCGAAATAATACAGTTTGCCGCAGGCTCGCTGTCGGCGCGGTCAAAATATACCCTTGCCTCAACCGCGGCAATTTTCTCCGATAGGTTTTTTATAAATATACGGATCTTGCCGTTGGGGTGTCTGAGTCTGAACCAAAGCTTTTGGTAGGGCAGATCAAGTACCGCCCCGTTTTCGGTGCTGCGGACATATTTTAACGGGTCAAAGCCCTTTACGCGGTTAAGACCCGCGGCGGTGCTTTCGGCGTTGTAAACAACGGCGCTGTTGTCTGATTTCATTTGATTTTTTCTCCTTTCAGAATTAAAGACGGGAATAAGTAAGCTTTTTCTTCAGCTTATCCCGCTTTTTTCATTTTAATGTCGTATACCTTTTTGTAATTTCCTATGCGTTCGGCTAAAGCCGTATTGCGGTTTCCGGTTTCGTTACGGTGAATAGCCATGCAAAGCATACCGGGCTGTCCCACAAGAATAACGCGGTGCTTTGCGCGGGTAATTCCCGTATAAACGAGGTTTCTGTTCAGCATATTGTAGTGGCTTTTTATAATCGGCATTATAACAATGTCGTACTCCGAACCCATTGCCTTATGAACGGTTGTAGCGTAGGCTAATTCAATATTTTTCATATCCTCAAGCGTGTATTCGGCTTTGCGGTCGGCGGAAAACTCAATCGTAATAACGGCTTTGTTGTCCTTATCCGTGCCTATATCGCGTATAAAGCCTATATCTCCGTTGGAAGCCTTGCTGTTGTTCTTGTTCTGCATAACCTTATCTCCTACGCGGAAATAATCAGCGCCTATTCTAAGGTCGGGCAAGCCGCCTTTATACGGATTAACAATCTCACGAATGGTAAGATTCAATTCATTTGCCGCGGCTGCACCCTTTTTACGGTAGGGAGAAAGTATCTGAACATTCTCTATACCGTATTTTTCCGTAAGGTCGCAAAAGGCTCTTTTAATAATATCCGCCGCCTGATCCTGCGTTTGGCATTTGTAAAAACAAAAGTCGTCTCCGTAGGATAATTTGGTTTGGTCGTTATTTATAGCCCTTGCATTAAGCGCTATTCTGCTGCCGTCCTTTTGGCGGAATATTTTATCCAGCACGGTAACGGGAATAAGTCCGCTGTTTATAAGCTGACGGAATACATCGCCAGCGCCCACGCTTTGCAGCTGATCGGGGTCGCCTACAAGAACAATCTTTGTATTATTACCGATTCTCATAAAAAACTGCCGTGCAAGCCACATATCTATCATGGAGCTTTCGTCCACAATAATAAGTCCGGCGCCGATAGGCTCGGCTTCCTTATCCTTTTTAAAATATCCGTCCTCGTTTTGAAGTCCCAGCATACTGTGAAGCGTTGAGGCGTCGGTTTCGCCGGTGCTTTCCGCCATTCGTCTGCTCGCTCTGCCCGTAGGCGCGGCAAGCTTGATTTTTTCATTTGGGTAAAGCGCCTTATATACCTCAATAATGGCTTTCAAAACGGTAGTTTTACCTGTACCCGGTGAACCCGTGATAATTGAAAGATTACTGCTGAACGCCATATATACCGCCTCGCTTTGCTTATCCGAGAGCGCTATGCCGAGGTTTTTCCGCACATGCTCAAGAATAGCCGAAATATCTATTTTTTTAGGAGGCATAGCTAAAAGCCTTCCTATTCTTTCGGCTGTCTCATTTTCCAAAACAAAGCTTTTGGTGCTGTATATCCGCCCCTCGTTCGATACTATATCGCCCTTTAAAATCATATTGTCAATAACCGAATCAATTTCGGCGGTCTTTACAACCATATCTGTTGAGGGCAGCGCCTCGTTCAGCATTTCGGCGGTTGTCTGCAACAAGGTTCTTTCGTCAATAAAAAGGTGGCCGTTATCCTGCTTTTGCGTTTCCAGTGCGGTAATAACCGCGCCGCGTATACGCATAGGGGAGTTAAGCGGCGTATTGCCCTTTTTAACTATTGCGTCAACACGCTTAAAGCCGAAGCCCGGAATATTGCAAAGCTCATAGGGGTTATCTGTCAGAATATCTATGCTTTTCGCTCCGAAATAATCGTAGATATGCGTTGCCGCCGTAACGCTTATGTTAAAAGGGGACAGCAGCATCATAAGACTTCTTACCGAGTAGCTCTCGTTAAAGGTTCTTTTTATATCCTCCAGCTTCTGCTCGGATATTCCCTTTATTTCAAGCAGCTTTTCGGGGCTGTTTTCAATAATGTTAAGGGTATCCGCACCGAAACGCTTTATAATATCGTCGGCGGTTTTTTCGCCTATACCTTTTACAAGGCAGGAGGATAGGTAGCCCTTCAAGCCCTCGTCCGTGTACGGTACTATTTCTTCACAGTCTTCAACGCTTAACTGCGTGCCGTATTTGCCTGTCTGCCATTCGCCCTCTAAAATCATGGAGATTTTATCTGTTTGCGGCAAATTATACCCTTTAGCGATAAAGCGGATAAAATCGTCCCTGCCGTTTGTGGCTTTTCGCGCTTTGTCGGGTACGGTTTTATCCCGCGTTCTTACGCGTATTACCGAGTGCTTGTCTGCGGGGTTATAAAAAAGGGTGCTTTCATATACGCAGGAGTAGCTCACGCTTTATAACCTCCCGCTCACATTTTCTTTTCATAACAAAAACTCCTTTATAAAAAAATCAAGCCGCAGTATTCTGCGACCTTTTAACATAAAACCTTCGAGTTTCGGACAGGGTTACAAACTTATCATAGATATTCGGGTACTGCTCTTTCAGTCTGAACAGGTTATCCTTGTCTATGGTAGGCTTGAAGGTTGAATTGTATTCCACGGTGTAATCGGTGTCCCCCACGGTACAGCCCGCGTTACGGTTTTTACCCATAACATCGAGAATACAGCCCCTTATCCTTTTAAGCTCGCTGTCGATTCTGTTTTCCTCTGATTTTACTTTTTTCTTTTCCTCCTGCAATTCAAGGTATCTCTGCACATCTGCCGAGATTTTAATACCGAGTAACGATTCGGGTATCGCCGCGCCGGATACTCCGGGATGTTTTTTTATGCTTTCAAGTACCAAATCCCCGTCCTCACTGTAGGGCGGCGGCACTTTTTTCAGCACATTGTTCACCCAGAAATCTTCCTCAAACGCGATTATCAGTTCCTCGTAGTTTAAATCCCGTTCGATACTGCGAATAATAACCTCATTTTCGGTATTCCCGTAAAGGCAGCAGAAATATACCTTGTCGATATTGGTAACAGCCATATAATGCCGCCCCTGTATTTCATAATTCACCGGAACGCTTTCCTTGCCGTCAAGCCACCAGTTATCCTTTGCGTTGTAATTGGTGGTTTTAATTTCAAGAATAGCAGTTTTGTTTTCCGGCAGAGTTACGAAATAATCCACATCGGCTAACATATACGGGTGATTCGGGTGGTAAAACATTTTCTTTACCTGATAAACAGGGAAGCCGGTCTTTTTACTGAATATTTCAGCGACCAAATCCTCAAGCAAATGCCCTATTTTCTTTTGCACCCAGTTATCCTCGTTGTCGCCGGCTGTTACTATATTCAGCTTTTCGTAATAAAGATCTCTTGCCGTAGAGTAGGGAGATACCCCTATTACAGCCGCCGCGTCGCTGCCGCCGATTCCTTTTCGCCGCCAGTTAAGCCACTCATCCCTTGTAAGGTTACTTGTATCCACAAGAACTGACGGGGTGTAATTTCCGTTCGGCATATTTTAAGCCCCTTTACATCGGCAGCGCAAAACAGGCGCCCGCCGGTAATATATTATTTTTCGGTGCTTTGCACGCTTTCGTGCCTCCTTTCTTTTCATTTGCTCTCTAATCCTTGCAGGACTTGTGTGCCTGCGGTCAGAACGCATACGGTTTCTTTTGCTCATTGGTTTTCCGCCTTTCAATTTATTCCAATCACCTTGCGGTGTTTTGGGTAAAATAAAAAAAGCGGGAATGACCGCCGTATATACAATACAGTCAAATGCCATTCCCGCATAGGAAAAAATCCTTTTTAACTTAAAAAAAGACAGCAATAAACCGCATAATGCGATAATACCACTGTCATTTAATACAAACTCAACATAGGTGTGCGATGTGATATTAAAATATATCACTTGCCCGCAGGGGCTTGCACAAAAATCAATTACAAAAGTATATTACCACAATATATTGTGGTTGTCAAGACTTGAATTGCCTTATATATAATTTGATTTAAAAAAATTTATTTTTAATTGAAGAAAAAACAGAATATTTCCCGTTTTTATAATTGTACGGGTTAAAAACCGATTATGTACCTTGAAAACTAAATCCTTAGCAGAGGTTATACAGGTTTTGCAGATAGTATGCGGCAATTAAACAGGGCGTGCCTGCAAATCAAACCGTGCATAGCACCGCCTGAAAATACGCTGTAAGCAGGAAATGATCTGTAAAAGGAAAAAATATAAAGGAGTAAAATTATGTATAGAAATTTAGATGAGCTTCCGATAACCTTTGGGGTTTCGGAATTAGCTGAGGTTCTTAATATATCGCGCAATAAAGCCTATGATATTATTAAGGATGATAGCTTTCCGAAGCACTATATCGGCAGAAAAATCATAATAAGTAAAAAGCATTTTCTTACATGGATGGATAAAAATTTCAATAAGTTATAATTTTTTGTTGAACTTTTGTCAAGAGGAATGGTATTATTATTTGCAAAACCCGAATGTTTCCCGACCTTTTAATACCATAGAATACAACGCTTTTTCCCTTTAAGAAGGAGGATAACAAAAATGGGTAAAAAGAAAGCTAATGGTGAAGGTTCAATAATAAAACGCTCAGACGGCAGATATATGGGAAGATATACCGTGAACGGCAAAAGAAAATCAGTTTACGGTACGACTCACAGCGAGGTCAGAAAGAAGCTGAATGAGATTCTCAACGATATATCTAAAGGTTGTTATATTGAGCCAAGTAAAGAAACTTTCGGATGCTGGTTGCAGGAATGGTTAATTACATACGCGTTACCGACTGTTAAGCAATCCACATATGTTTCATATGAGGGATATATACGAATTCATTTGTTGCCGGAATTGGGCGAAACAATGCTGACCGCATTAAACAGAGAGCAAATTCAACGCTTTTTCAATAAGAAAAGCGCAGGGTCAGCGGATAAAAAAGGTTTGTCACCCAAAAGTTTGAAAAACATATACAATATGTTAAATTCAACTTTGGAACAGGCAGTCACGAATGAAAAAATAATTCGCAATCCGCTGCGCGGTATTAAACTTCCGAAAATTGTGAAAAAGGAAATCCGCATACTTGAAACCGATGAGCAGACAAAATTACAGACTGCTGCGCGCAACTCTCCGGAGCCGCAGGCATTTGGAATTATTTTCACTTTAAGCACGGGTGTCAGACTCGGTGAATTGCTCGGTTTAAAGCAAAGTGATTTGAATTATCAAAGACATTCGGTTATTGTAAGGCGGACTGTCGGACGCTTACAGAGGGTTGATGAAAACGGTTCTCTGATTAAAAGGGGTGCCGGTATTAAAACAACAGAAATTGTTGTAAGAAGTCCTAAATCTGCAAATTCGCAAAGGGAAATACCTTTATTCGATGAATTGTGGAATGAATTACTTTCATATTGTGAAAAAATGAAAGCAATGATGGACGATTTCGGAATACCGTATAATCAGGATTCATATGTTTTTTGTAATTATTCGGGTAACCCGTATGATCCCAGAGTATATGAAGATTTATTTAAAAGAACGCTTAAAGCAGCAAATTTAGAAAGAATCAATTTTCACGCGCTTCGTCATACTTTTGCAACAAGGGCGCTTGAAGCCGGAATGGATATAAAGGTTCTTTCTTCAATTTTGGGACATGCTCAAGCGTCAACCACATTAAATCTTTATGCTCACGCTTTAGCCGATCACAGAAAATTAAGCATGGATAAAATGAGCGAATATTACTCGGATATTTAAGGCCTCTTGTAACGGTAATCGAACAGAATATTTCGGTTTGACACCAATATCTATTGGTGTCAAAATTGGTGTCAAACCAAAAAAGTTAAAAAGGCATTACAAAAATAATTGTACGCTTGTCAAATAACTTTTGGTGTCAAATATAACGGTTGGTGTCAGAATTGGTGTCAAATAGTTATTCAGTGAAACACTATGAAAAAAAGAAAAGCGCCGAAACCCTTATAAATAAAGGATTTTCGGCACTTAATTTTGGTTGCGGGGGCAGGACTCGAACCTGCGACCTTCGGGTTATGAGCCCGACGAGCTACCAGCTGCTCCACCCCGCGATATTTAACTTATCTCAACAAATATATTATACACTAAAACGGCGGATAATGCAACACTTTTTTTCAAAAAAGTTAAAGTTTTTTGCGGCAGGCGGAAAATCGCGCCCGCCGCAATATTTTACAAAATTTAAGTCTTATACGCCGAACTTAGCAACATTGAGCTTTATTCCGGGGCCCATAGTTGTAGCTATAACGCAGGACTTAATATACTGACCCTTAGTAGAAGCCGGCTTAGCCTTAACAATAGCGGACATAAGCGCGTCAAGGTTCTCCTGGAGCTTTTCAGCGCCGAATGAAACCTTACCTATGGGGCAGTGGATGATATTGGTCTTATCAAGACGGTACTCAATTTTACCTGCCTTTGCCTCGGTAACAGCCTTAGCAACATCGGGGGTTACAGTACCTGCCTTCGGGGTAGGCATAAGACCGCGCGGTCCTAAAACCTTACCGAGACGACCCACAACGCCCATCATGTCGGGTGTTGCGATTACAACATCAAAATCAAGCCAGTTTTCGTTCTGGATTTTGGCAACGAGCTCCTCGGCACCTACGAAATCAGTGCCTGCCTCTTTAGCAGCGTCAGCCTTATCGCCCTTAGCGAAAACAAGAGTTCTTACGGTTTTACCTGTTCCGTTAGGCAGAATAACCGCGCCTCTGACCTGCTGGTCAGCGTGGCGGGAGTCAACACCCAGACGGATGTGGACTTCGACAGTCTCATCGAACTTTGCCGTTGCAGTCTTAACGGCTATGTCAAGAGCCTCGCTGGGCTCATAAAGGGCAGCTCTGTCAACAAGCTGAGCGCCCTGGTTGTATTTCTTACCGTGTTTCATTATAGTTTCCTCCCAATCGTGTGGTTAAATCGGATTCTTCCTCCCACAGGAAGCATCAATCAGCAACTGTGACGCCCATGCTGCGTGCGGTACCGGCTATCATGCTCATAGCGGTCTCGATGTTTGCAGCGGTGAGGTCGGGCATCTTCTGCTCGGCGATCTTTCTGATCTGCTCGGTAGTGATCGTTGCGACCTTTGTCTTGTTGGGAACGCCTGAACCGCTCTCGATTCCGCAAGCCTTCTTGATGAGGACCGCGGCGGGCGGAGTTTTTGTTACGAATGTGAAGGAACGATCCGCATAGACGGTGATGACGACGGGGATTATAAGACCCATGTCATTCTTCGTTCTCTCATTGAATTCCTTTGTGAACGCCATGATGTTGACGCCGTGCTGACCGAGCGCGGGGCCGACGGGCGGAGCCGGAGTTGCCTTACCGGCGGGAATCTGCAATTTGATTAAGCCAACAACTTTCTGTGCCATGACTTGCACCTCCATAAGAATGTGGTAAATGTCGGGGAAACATCCCCTCCCACGGGAGCCGAAGCTCCGCGCGCATAAAGCGCTATAATAAGGACATAAAGTCCGTATTACCGGGATAAAAAATTACTTTTCGAGTTCGACCTGATCGAGCTCAAGCTCGACAGACGTCTCTTTTCCGAAGAACGCGGAAACGGAGACGGTAACAGTCTCGTTATCCATATCGATCTTCGTGACCGTGCCGGAGAAGCCCTCAAGGCGTTCATCCGTGATTCTCACGGTATCGCCCACCTTATATTCGACCTCAATGCTCTTCTTTTCAACGCCGAGCTTGAGAACCTCATCATCGGAGAGCGGAGTAGCCTTGCTCTCGGGGCCGACGAATCCGGTCACGCCTCTGGTATTTCTGATCACGAACCATGCGTCGTCGCTCATAGAGGGGACGTTGTTCTCGTCATAGGTAACAGCTGCCTTGACAAGCACATAGCCGGGAAAGAGCTTGCGCTCAACTTCGCGCTTTTTGTCGTCCTTTATCTCGGTGACGATCTCGGTGGGGATCTGAACCTCAAGGATCTGATCCTGCATTTTACGGTTCTCGACCATTTTTTCGATATTCGTGGCGACCTTATTCTCGTAGCCGGAATAGGTGTGCACCACATACCATTTGGCATCAGCAGACATCGCGTTTTCCTCCGTTATAAGCCGAGATTGATCATGCTCAGGATCGCGGCGGCAGTTTCCTTGTTCTCGCCGGTCTTCTGGGCAAGCTCAATAAGCTTGGATACGAGGAAAGACAGACCCTGGTCGATGGCATAGATAACTACGCCGACAACAGCGACCGAAACGAGCACGACGCCGGTGTTCTTGAGAACTGTTTTCGCGCCGGGCCATGTGATCTTTTTGATCTCGCCTCTGAAGTCCTTCCAGAACTTCTTGAAGCCCTTGACAAAACGCTGGAAGATATTCCCGTTGGGATTCTTCGGTTTTGCGGCTTTCGCTTTGGACTTTTCAGCCTTAGCGACCTTCTGGGCAGAAGTAAGCTTGGAGTCTTCGGCGCCTTTTGCGGCCTGCTTTTCAGCCTTGGCGACCTTTGCGGCGGCAGAGGTGTTCTCTTTTTTCGCCATTCTTATACCTCCCGACTTACTTTGTTTCTTTGTGGAGAGTATGCTTCCTGCAGAAACGGCAGTACTTGTTCATCTCCAGCCTGTCCGGTGTGTTC
>URGH01000065.1 GCA_900547305.1 uncultured Oscillospiraceae bacterium
AAGAAAATTCGCGCTCCAAGCGAATATTTTCTTTGGGTACCGCAAGAGTAGGGAGCGCAGTCCGAAAATCTTTGATTTTCGAGCGAGCGGCATTCCCGTCCAAGATCGTGTCGTATTCCGACACGATCAATTAAAAATAACTTACTTTTATTCGCTTGCCCATTTTTTTAAGGCAATCGGACAGCTCGGTTACAAGCTGCATTTTAATATTGAAATTTATGGGCAGGTCGGGGTTTTGGTGCGCAGGGTTTATCGCCCTGCCGACGAAGAAGTTAATATCGGTCGCTTCCTCAAAAAGCAGGCGGCAGATAAGCGACGCGCCGTCCTTTTTAATGCCCCACTGCGAATAGCTTTCGTTATCCTTTAAATAGTCCCTTGCGTAGGAAAGCACCTTGTTTATGGTTATAACGCCCTCTGTTACAAGGTCTACGCCCTCAAGCTCGGCTATCGGCGGTACGTCCTTATCAATAAATTCAAGCTTAGGCTTTAAGGGCTTGCCGAGATATTTCGCCGCTATGGACGAGGTTGTGCCGCCGCAGATTATGTGCTTGCCCTCCTTCGAGAAGAAGAGGGTCATCATTCTGTCGCAGTCGTCCCTGTTTGAGGGCGGGCCGAACAGCAAATTCATAGGCTCGCGTTTTCTTATTTTCACTACGCAGGCGGTGGCGTCGTCGCCCGGCTTTTCGCCGTAAAGTCGGTTACATTCGTCAATAAGTATGGTTGAAAGGGTCTTCGCGGTATAGCCCACAGGGTAAAAGGTCTTCATAAATTCAACTATATCCTTGCGCTCCCAGCCGAAATTATACTCCGTGCCTATTCCCGCGTGGGGGCAGCCGTCGCTCATAAGCACGAACATATCGCCCTCCTGCAGCCTAATTTTTGATTGGTAAATTTTTTTACCCTCAATATTAAGCTCGGTTTTGGGGTAATCGTACTCCTCGCCGTCACGCAAAAGTATTGCAACCGGGTTATCGTACTGTATAAGCTCCGCCTCATTGCTGCCCACAATGCGCAAAATGGTAAAGGTGGAATATGCAACCTTGCGCACCGAGCACACGGGCAGGGTGGCGGCAATGGTCTGCACGCAGTCTTCAAGAGACAGCCCCGCCGCTATCATGGTGGAAATTATTTTTGAGGTAAGTGTGGAAAGAATGCTTGCTTTAACTCCGCTGCCGAGCCCGTCAGCCAGCACTACAACCGTTGAGCCGTCCTCTTGCTCTATTACGTCTATATGGTCGCCGCAAAGCTCCTCGCCCTCATGGTAAATACTGCGGTAGCCGATGTCCGCGCACAGATTATTCATCGGTCATCGACTCCTTCAGCTTAGTAAGGGCAATTTTGGTTTCCGCCGCGGTTTCGCCGAGCAATGACGCTATTTCCTGAACTATGCGCATCTGCTTATCCACAACCTTATCGGCGGTTTCCACGGTCTGGCGGCTCAGCTCTTCCTTGCGCTGCTTTTGCTGCTCTTCATCAGAAACATCGCGCATAATGCATATAAGCGCCTTATATTCCTTATCAAGCACAATAGTCTGTTCGATATACTTATCATATTCGGCAAGGTAAACTTTTTCGTCCCTTACCGTTCTGCCCGTGCGCTGCACGTCCATAAACGGCTTGGGGTCTAAAATGCGTATTATCGGCTCGCCCATAACGTCCGATTCGCGCGGAATATTCATAAGCTTCAGTGCCGCGCGGTTTATCTGCTGCACCTCGTATTTATCGTTAAGCACCACAATGCCGTTGGGTGTGTTGTTTATAATATTATCCGAGAAGTTCTCGGCGCGCTCTTTTAAGAAGGGCAGACACATTGAAACCTCGGCTTTGCCCTGAATTATGGCAACCGCCTTTTCGCGGCAGGTATTGTAGCCGCAGGAGCCGCAGTTAAGCTCATCCTCGGGTCGCAGTTTGCCCATTCGGTGCAGTGCCTCGCGTATTTCGCTTTCGGACGGGTAGGGCAGCTTTCTGCCTATGTACTCCATTTCCTTGCGTAGGGTGAATGAATCGGGCTGCGCAACGTCAAAGTCCTTTTTGCCGGCATAATGCGCCACGGCGTAATAATCCCTTACGGGCATTCTGTGGTATTTTTCCATAACAGGGCCGCCTATACAGCTGCCCGCACACGCCGACATTTCTATAAAGCAGTGCTCAATGTTGCCCTCTTCAATATCGTGCAGCGCCGCCATACAGTTTTCCACGCCGTCTACCGCCAAATATGTATAATCGGGGCGCATATTTTTCTGCATTGTTTTAAGAATACCGCCCGTGGTGGGGAAAAATCTTGCAAGGCTTTCGTCCGATTTATCAAGCTTTTTTTCGGGAACAATTCCCGCCGCCTCAAACCATTCGGTCAACTCCTCATAGGTCAGCACCGCGTCGGTAATGCCCGTGTAGTAGTCGGCTTCGTCCTTTTTTGCAACGCACGGACCTATAAATACCGTTTTGGCGCTTGAGTATCTTTGTTTAATATCCTTGCAGTGCGCCTGCATGGGTGAGAGCACATCGGCAAGGTAGGGAAGACATGACGGATAATACTTCTGAATAAGCAGGTTTACCGAGTGGCAGCAGGAGGAAATTAAAATATTGCGGTTGTCCTCATTAAGCAGCCGTTCGTATTCGCGCTTTACAATGGTAGCGCCCACGGCGGTTTCCTCCGCGTCGGCAAAGCCGAGCTTTTTAAGCGCCGCCTTTAATTCCTCAAAGCCCACACCGTCATAATTTGCTATAAACGAGGGCGCAACGCTTGCAATTACGGGCGCACCCGAGTCTATAAGCACCTTTACGCGCTCGGTTTCATCGGCTATCTCCTTTGCGTTCTGCGGACATACCACAAAGCACTGGCCGCACAGAATACACTCATTTCCGACAATGTTCGCCTGATTTCCCGAAAATCTGATTGATTTCACAGGGCAGTGCCTAATACACTTATAACAGTTTTTACAGTTGGATTTCTTCAGCTTTAAAAATTCCGACATAATGAAAGGTCATTCCTTTCCTATTAGGCTTTAGCTAATATGTATTCTTCAAAAAATGATTTTGCGGTTTCGGGGGATACCGAGTAAAGCGCGCCGTCCACCGTTACGCAAACGCCCTGCTGGCAGTTGCCCATGCAAAACGTTCCGCCGAGCTCCACCTTGTCCTGCAGCTCATTTTCGGCTATAAGGTGCTGAAATTCCTCAACAACCTGCCTTGATCCTTTTAAATGACATGAGCTCCCGATACATACTGTAACTTTCATTTTCTGTTTTCCTCCGTTTTTTATATTGACCGTATTCCGAGGGATAACCCCCGGAATACGAACGATTTACTGATAATCTACAACGTCAACCCACGAGAGCAGAAACTCCCGCTCCTCCGCGTTGCCCTTTACCGACTGCGATGCGGCGACTATCGGCAGCCATTTCTCAATGTACTGCCGCGCGGTGTCGCTTTTTTTGCAGAAAAACTCCATATATTTTTTGGCGCCCTCAATATTGCCGTCAAGCCAGAAAAGCAAATAAGTCCTTGCAACGTCGGCAGAGGCGTTGCCCTGGGTCGCGTGCGCCCAATCTATAATATACGGCGTTCCGTCGTCGGTTATGATAATGTTTGAGGGGTTGAAATCTCCGTGGCATACCTTGTTGTGCCGCGGCATACCCTCAAGCCGCGTGTGCAGGTCATAGCGGGTGGTGGCGTCAATATCCGCCTGACTGATTTTTCGGTTCATTTTATCCTTAAGCTTTGTAAGCAAAGGGGCTTTTTTTGAGTGAATTTCCATTTGAATATCCACAAAGCGTTCAAGGTATTCATCAAATTTATCGGGGTTTTCGGTCATTAGCTGGGCTAAGGTTTTACCCTTTATATATTCGCTTATAATCGCCCACTTGCCGTTTTCGGTTGAAACGCCGAGAATTTTCGGTATATTAAGCCCTGTTTCCTCAATCCGCGCTTGGTTAAGCGCCTCGTTTAATATATCCGCTTTTGAATACCCGTTTTCAAATACCTTTATTACGCGGTCGCCGTCCTTATATACCGTCTTGCCGGTGCGAACCGCAATTATTTTATCAAGCTTCATATTTCCGTCCCCTTTCCTGTTATATTTTTTCGTGTGTGCCGTAATAGGCGTTTAAATACATTTGCTTTATCTCGCTCATCAGCGGGTAGCGTGGGTTAGCTCCCGTGCACTGGTCGTCAAACGCTTGCTCGGTCATGCTGTCAAGCCTGTTTAAAAAGTCTTCTTCGTCAGGCACATAATCGCGTATTGTTTTCTTTATGCCGATTTTATCTTTAAGAGCGTCCAGCGCCGCAATAAGGCTTTCAACCTTTTCGTCATCGGTTTTGCCGCTGAGGTTCAAATAATCGGCTATTTCGGCGTAGCGCGCTTTGGTGTGCGGGTAGGCGTACTGCGGGAATGTTCCCATTTTTGCGGGAACGTCAGCCGAATTGAAACGTATTACCTCGTCTAACATAAGCGCGTTTGCAATGCCGTGTGGCAAATGGTGAAAAGCGCCCAGTTTGTGCGCCATAGAGTGGCACACGCCCAAAAACGCATTGGCGAAAGCCATACCCGCCATTGTGGCGGCGTTAGCCGTTTTTTCGCGCGCCTCGGGGTCATTTGCGCCGTTTTCATATGCGCGGGGGAGGTATTCAAACATAATTTTAAGGCTGCGCAGCGCTAAGGAATCGGTATAATCGGTCGCAAGCATTGAGGCAAACGCCTCCATACTGTGCGATACCGCGTCAATTCCCGATGCGGCTGTAAGCCCCTTCGGCGCGGACATTTGCAGGTCTGCGTCCACTATTGCCATATCGGGCATAAGCTCATAATCGGCAAGCGGGTATTTAATGCCTGTGTCGCTGTCGGTAATAACCGCAAAGGGAGTAACCTCAGAGCCGGTTCCGGCAGAGGTGGGCACGGCTATAAAGTAAGCCTTTTCGCCCATTTTAGGGAATGTGTAAATGCGTTTTCTTATATCCGAAAAGCGCATCGCCATATCGGTAAAGTCGGCGTCGGGGTGTTCGTAAAGCACCCACATAATTTTCGCCGCGTCCATTGCGGAGCCGCCGCCTATTGCTATTATAACATCCGGCGCGAAGTTTGTCATCATTTCCGCGCCTTTTTTTGCAATTTTCAGCGTCGGGTCGGGCTCAACCTCGGAAAATACCGTGTAAGCTATACCCATATCGCCGAGCTTTTCGGTTACGGGTCTTGTGTAGCCGTTTTCATACAAAAAGCGGTCGGTAACTATAAACGCCTTTTTGCGGGGGTTGATTGCTTTAAATTCTTCAAGCGCTATGGGCAGGCAGCCTTTTTTAATATAAACCTTTTCGGGCGAGCGGAACCAAAGCATATTTTCTCTCCTCTCGGCAACGGTTTTAATATTGAGCAGGTGCTTTACTCCCACATTTTCGGAAACCGAGTTTCCGCCCCATGAGCCGCACCCGAGGGTGAGGGAGGGGGAGAGCTTAAAGTTATAAAGGTCGCCTATGCCGCCCTGCGAGGAAGGCGTGTTTACGAGTATGCGGCAGGTTTTCATGCGTCTTGCAAATTCGGCGAGCTTTTCTTTCTCGGTAATCGGGTTTAAATATATTGAAGATGTGTGCCCGTAGCCGCCGTCGGCAATTAAGCGCTCAGCCTTTGAAAAAGCGTCCTCTGCGTCCTTCGCTTTATACATTGCAAGCACGGGGGAGAGCTTTTCGTGGGCAAATTCCTCTGTCGGCTCTACGCTTTCAACCTCACCTATCAGTATTTTTGTGCCTTCGGGCACGCGCACTCCCGCAAGGCCGGCAATGGTCTTCGCCGTCTGACCCACTATTTTAGCGTTAAGCGCGCCGTTTATAATGACGGTTTTGCGCACCTTGTTTATTTCGTCACGGTCAAGAAAATAACAGCCGCGGTCGGAAAATTCCTTTTTAACCCTTTTGTAGACCTTATCAAGCACTATTACCGATTGCTCCGACGCGCAAATCATACCGTTATCAAAGGTTTTGGAATGAATTATTGAGTTTACCGCAAGGGTAATATCCGCCGAGGTATCAATTACGGCGGGCGTGTTTCCCGCGCCCACGCCTATAGCGGGCTTGCCGCTTGAATAGGCGGCGTGCACCATTCCCGGTCCGCCCGTGGCAAGAATTAAATCCGCCTCTTTCATAATGAAATTGGTCATTTCAAGCGATGGCTTATCTATCCAGGCAATAATATCCTCGGGCGCACCCGCAGCGACTGCCGCCTCAAGCACGGTTTTTGCCGCCTCGGCGGTGGAGTTTTTTGCACGCGGGTGGGGGCTTATAATAATTCCGTTGCGGGTTTTAAGCGCAAGCAGTGTTTTAAAAATAGCGGTAGAAGTGGGGTTGGTGGTGGGAATTACCGCCGCTATAACGCCTATCGGCTCGGCAATTCGGGTTATACCGTATTCCTTATCCTCCTCAATAACGCCGCAGGTCTTTGTATCCCTGTAGGCGTTGTAAATATATTCCGCGGCGTAGTGGTTTTTTATTACCTTATCCTCAACCACGCCCATACCGGTTTCTTCCACCGCAAGGCGGGCTAAAGGTATACGCTGACGGTCGGCGGCAGCCGCCGCCGCTTTAAAGATACTGTCCACCTGACTCTGCGAATACTCCGCAAACTTTTTTTGAGCCGCACGGACCCTTTTTAAGGCGGTTTCAAGCGATTCGGCGCTGTCAATTACAGGATATATCTTTTTCATGGCATTTTCTCCTTCGGTAAGATTGTTAATATTTTAACATACTTTCGGGCGGTTATGAAATGCCTTAATTACATACCGCTATATATCAATTATATAGTAGTATATACATTATATTGTTTTTTATTTGAAAAATCAAGGAACTTTACAGATTTTTTACTATTAAAAATGCGAAAAAACCGCCTTTCGGCGGTTTTTGTCTGTCGATAAACCCAAAAATTTATTTTTTGCGGCGTTCGCGCCGCATCATCGTTTTTCCGCTGACATGCGCGGCGGAAAAACACCTTGTAAGCGAAAAACCGCTTA
The DNA here is from genome assembly GCA_900547305.1 of uncultured Oscillospiraceae bacterium. GTDB lineage: Bacteria > Bacillota > Clostridia > Oscillospirales > Acutalibacteraceae > UBA737. The sequence goes on from URGH01000065.1 coordinate 6,993, forward strand.
TTAAGCGGTTTTTTAAGGGCACTGGGGTGGTATTGGCGGGGATAGAGTGCAGTCAAAAATCTCTGATTTTTGCGAGCGGCATTCCCGTCCAAGAGCGTGTCGATTTTTCGACACGCTCAAACCGCCTTTCGGCGGTTTTTGCGGGGTTAACCTATAATTCCTATTATAAATATTGCAAGTATAAGTATGGGAAGTACGATAATAAAGTACCATTTCATCCATTTTGCAACCTTTAAGCCCTTGCCGGTATTTGCTTCTTTTCTGTAATTATCAAAGCCCCAACCGAATTTTGTAACGCAGAAAAGCAGGTAAATAAGCGAACCCAAGGGCAGCAGAATATTGCTTACAATAAAATCCTCGGTATCAAGAATATCCCTGCCGCCAATAAGGTGAACATTGCTCCATAAGTTATAGCCCAAAACGCAGGGAATACTAGCTATAAGAATTACAACGCCGTTTATCAGAGCGGCTTTTTTTCTGCTCCAGCCGAGTGTATCCATACAGGAGGACATTATGTTTTCAAACACGGCAATAACCGTTGAGAACGAGGCGAAAGTCATGAACAGGAAGAAAAGCGCGCCCCAAATTCTGCCGCCGGGCATATTTACAAATACATTCGGCAGGGTTATGAAAATAAGGCTCGGACCCTGGTCTACGGGGATTCCGTAGCTAAAGCAGGCGGGGAAGATTATAAGTCCTGCGGAAATTGCAACAAATGTATCAAGCCCGCAAATGCGCGCGCCCTCGCCCATCAGCGTGTGCTCCTTGCCCATATAGCTGCCGAAAATCTCCATTGCCGCAATTCCGAGGCTTAAAGTAAAGAACGATTGATTCATAGCCGCGGCTATAACATTGCCAAGCCCTACCGATTTAACGTTTTCTATGTTAGGCACAAGGTAAAATTTAAGCCCTTCGCCCGCGCCCGAGAGGGTAAAGCTATGTATTGCCAAAATGAGTATAAGCACGAAAAGCGCGCTCATCATAACCTTGCTTACTCTTTCAAGCCCCTTTTGCACGCCTATGCTGCAAATAAGTATTCCGGTAATAACCGTTACAGCCATCCAAAAGCCCATTTCGCCGGGGTTTGCCAGCATATCGTTGAAAACCTTGCCTGCGTCTTCATATCTGTAAGAGCTTAATACCGATTCAGGCGTGCTGCCCGAGGGGAAAGTGCCGGTTAAAAACTTAAAGAAATAGTTCAGCATCCACCCCGAAACGGTGGTGTAGTACATCATAAGCACGTAGCAGCCTATTATTGCAAACCAACCGTGAATGTGCCACTTGTGCCCGGGCTTTTCAAGCGCCTTGTAAGCTAGCACTGCGCTTTTGCGGCTTGCTCTGCCTACAGCCAGCTCCATTGTTAAAACCGGCAGACCCATTATAACCAGCATTAAAAGATAAATAAGAACAAAAATTCCGCCGCCGTTTTGCCCCACAATAAACGGGAAACGCCAAACGTTGCCTATGCCTATTGCGCAGCCGGCACTGACGAGCAGAAAACCGAGCCGCGATTTAAAGGATTCTCTCTCCATACCTAAACCCCTTTTTTAATTTTTAATAAAAATATTATATATGAGCGGGCTGGAAATGTCAATAATTCAATTTTTTGTAAATCTCTTGCTGCTGATAGGCTCCCCACGGTGTGACTGGGCTACTTTGCCTCCCTCGTCAGAGGGAGTTTAAAGCGGCTTTAAATTTTTTTATTATTGCAATAATAAATTTTTCCTTAAAGCGGCAAGGTCCTCGGAATTTATTCCTCCGTCCCCCGAAACGTCAAGGCACACCGACGGCACAATAATGTTAGACTGACCGGAAAAATATTTTTTAAGGCAAATCAAGTCCAATATATTTACATCTCTGTCGTCGTTGATATCGCCCTTTATTATATCCGAAGTAACAACGGTTAAAGCATAGCTTGCAGCTCCTGCGGGTGATTCGTCCGCAGCTGCCGTTCTGCGGTAAAATTTATACTCGGTGTTTGGGTTAAGCCCCGTAAATATATTACTGCTCTGCCATTCGCTGTCATTCATTCTATATTCGTAACCGTCAGTATGCTTTAGTGTAACCGTGCAAGCGGTCTTTCTTAAAAGCTCGGGCGCAGTCGGCACTTCGTCCGGTATTCCCGTCGAATTAAAATGTATATTGGCTTTTTTCAGAACGTCATTATTCGGAAGAATTGTAACTGCGTTCCATTCTTCCTCACTGCCCTCATAATAAATGTTTTCAATATTGTTGGCATACCAGAATGCAGCTTCACACACTGCTTTTAAATTTTTTGAAAAATATATGCTTTTAAGTGATTTGCAACTATTAAAAGCCTCTCTGCCTATACTCGCTACAATACTGGGTAAGGTTATGCTTTTAAGTGAGCTACAACTGGAAAAGGCGTAATCACCTATATTCACTACACTGTCGGGTATAGTTATACTTTCAAGCAAACTGCAACCGGAAAAAGCAGAATCACCTATACTCGTTACACCGTTGGGTATAGTTATGCTTTTAAGTGAGCTGCAACCGGAAAAATTCAGATTACCTATGTTCGCCACACTACTGGGTAAGGTTATGCTTTCAAGTGAGTTGCAACCGTAAAAATTCAGATCACCTATATTCGTTACACTGCTGGGTAAGGTTATGCTTTTAAGTAAGTTGCAATCGAAAAAATTCAGATTACCTATGCTTACTATGCTGTTGGGCATAGTTATACTTTCAAGTGAATAGCACTCGGAAAAGGCAGAATTACCTATGCTCACTACACCGTTGGGTATAGTTATGCTTTTAAGTGAATTGCAACCGTAAAAAGTATAATCTTTTATGCCTGTTATGCCGGTTGGAATAACAAGGTTTGTTACCAACTTACCGTTTAAATATAAATTGTGCGCATAGTATAACGGGTTTGAAGAATACCAACCAAATTTAATATTACACCAAGCTGCCATATCGGTTATATGCACTTCTTTAAGTTCGGTGCAACCATAAAATCCATCAGCAATATTTATGACACTACTTGGTATAATTATGCTTTCAAGTGAGCTACAACCGTAAAAAACATAAGGTTTTATATGTGTGACACCACTGGGTATTTTTATACTTTTAAGCGAACTGCAACCGGAAAAAGCCTCTCTGCCTATACTTATTACACCGTCTGGTATAGTTATGTTTTTAAGCGAACTACAGTTGTAAAAAGCATTGTAACCTATACTCACTACACCGTCGGGTATAGTTATGCTTTCAAGTGAACTGCAACCGGAAAAAGTATTTTCATATATTTGCACTACACCATTGGGTATGGTTATACTTTCAAGCGAGCTACAACCGGAAAAAGCAGATACATCTATACTCGTTACACCGTCAGGTATGGTTATGTTTTTAAGTGAACTGCAACCGGAAAAAGCGGAAGCTCTTATCCACGTTACACCGTCGGGTATGTTTATACTTTCAAGTGAACTGCACAGGGCAAAAGCAGAAGGTCCTATACTCACTACACTGTCGGGTATAGTTATGTTTTTGAGTGAACTACACCGGGCAAAAGCAGAAACACCTATATTTACTATACCATCGGGTATGCTTATGTTTTTAAGCGAACTGCAACTGGAAAAAGCAGAATCTCTTATACTCGTTACATCGTCGGGTATAGATATGCTTTCGAGTGAAATGCATTTGCAAAAAGCAAAATAACCTATACTCACTACATTGTCGGGTATAGTTATGTTTTTAAGCGAATTGCAACCGTAAAAAGCGTTATCGCCTATAGATACTACACTGCCGTCGGACGGAATAATGCTTTTATTACTTCCAAATATAAGCTGTTTTTCGGCAGTTTGAATAATACAGTTACCCGAGCTGTGGTAAATCGGGTTTTCCGGCTCTATTTCAATACTTTCTAAAGAAACATAATTTATGTCGTCAGAATATTGCGGTCCATAAATCATAGTCACGCTTTTGGGTATATAAATACTTTTAATATTTTTGTCAGATACAATATCCAAATAACGAATAGTTGTAACCGGATAACCCGCTATTTCAGAGGGGATAATAACCTCTGCCGGTTCACTGCCGTCATATTCGTATCCTGTTATTGTGATTGTACCGTAGCTAATCTGATAAGTGAAATTTTCAAATTTTCCGGTTTCCGTTTCCGCGTTCGCAGTAAAAGTGTTGAATGGAATAACCGATAACAGCAAAACAGCGGATAATATGAACGTAAATATTTTTTTCATTTTTCTGTCTCCTTACACAGTGTTGTGATTGCGTCAAGCCGCTTTTTATTTAAAACACGCTCGGCGGTGTGTCTGGCGGATAATTTTTGCAAACATTCTTCTAAATCTGCCTTATTATAAGTGCCGAGCAGCTCGCACTTACGGTATGCGCCTATATCTATTTTGTCCTGTACAATGTCGGTTTCAGGCTCGCCCTTTATACGGTATAAACGCCGCTCATCCGAATAGGGTATAACCACCCATACCAAATCGCCTTTTTCCATGCCGCCTAATGCGTTGACGGCGCAGGCAAAGCCGCGGTGCTCTTTGCTGCCTTTGGGATACCGAAGCTCTCCCGATTTGCAAAAAGCAGACCAGTCGGCGCTGCCGCCTTCCTCAGCCCAACCTATGACAATACAATCATTATCAATGCAATATTCGACCTTTTCACTTGTTTTGTCGGCAGGGTGGGCTAATCTGTCGCGATTATCCTTTAAATTAACACACCAAACAGTCATTTTTAATCCCCTTTCACTTTCTACATTCCTTTGCGGCACTAACTGCATTATGCAGCTTTAATAAATCAGGCTTATGTCAAAAAGTGTACCTTTTGAACTCCCGGTTTATATGCTGATTTTATCATACAAATGCCCTAATTTCAAGAGTTGTTTTACCATAATTATCCTTTTTGTATAAAAATAAAAAATACTTTTTTCAATTTGGGCTTATGTCAAAAAGCAGACCTTTTGAACTCCCGGTTTTACTTTCTTATAATCTTTAATTCCCGTCGGCGGCGGTAAAAGGCGCTCCTGCTCATATCGCATTTTTCGAGTGCGGTATGGGTGGAAATAAGCCCCTTATTCCACTGCTTTGCAACTCTTACAAAGCTTTCGTGTATTGGCACTTCGGGTCTGCCAAAGCGCACTTCGCGCGTCTTTGCGGCGGCAATGCCCTCTCTCTGCCGCTTTTTAATGTTTTCGCGCTCGCTCTGCGCAACAAACGAAAGTATTTGCAGCACAAGCTCGGCGATAAACGATCCCATTAAATCCTTGCCGGACTGCTTATCTATGTAAATATTGCCCGCTGACACGCGCCTTTCACTCATAACAATAAGCTGTCTTTCTTCGTTTTGGTCTGTGCTTGATACTCGCACATATCCGTATTCGGTCATAAAAAATCATCCCCCTGCCTATATAATACAGGGAGATGACTTAATATTAAAATGAAACATTATAATATGAGGATATTTTAATTATTATCTTTAATAAGAGCGTTTTGCGCTCGTGCCGCGCAGGGCACCCTATTTCTGTGCGGACAGAAATAGGGGAAAGAGCCGTCGGGAACCCTGTTGATTGGGTTCCCGAACCCTCCTGAACAACCAAAGGGGCAAACTCCCCTTTGGATACCCCTACTGCGTAAAGCAAAAGTATGTGTGGTAATTTTACTTTTTTATTCCAATCTACGCCGATGTCACGGCGTAGGCTCGCTGAAAAGCCCGATATGCGGCGGGTAATAGCTCCAACGCACAAACAGCACTGTAAAGACACCCGCGATAATTGCCGAAATATAAATTGCAGCCTTGCTTTGCAGGCAGCCGCACTTAATAATTGCGTATTTTATAAGCAGCATTACAAGCACGCCTATAAAGAACGAAAGCACGTTTAAAAACGGTATATCATAGCCGATAATTCCGGTATAGGTGTAAAAGAACATAACTATTGAAAGCATACCGCCGAAAATGCCCGTAACAGCCGCGGGAATATAATTTCGGGGTTTGTTTTCCATTATAAAGTATTCTATAACCGAATAAATAAGAGCAGGGAAGAAGATAAGCTTTAAATGCTCCCAGGTGCTTTCGTTTACGGGAAAGAAAAAGCCGATAAAATGATTGTCGCCCGTCCAATCGTACACGAAGTGCCACAGTGTGCCCACAGCGCCTACAATAATAAACTCAAGCACGGCGTTTAATTTTTTCATATAATTATCACCCATAACATATTATGAGGATAATTATGCCGATTATTCCGCAATTACGGCTATTAAAAGCAGTAAAAAGCCGAAAACGCAAAGTAAAAGGTTTCCCGCCTTGCGCCAAAAAAGATACCAGTCGCTCGGCTCGGCGTTTTCAGAGCCTGAAATTGTAAAGCTTAAACGAATTTTTTCAAAGAACCAAAGTAAACGGGGCAAAAATGAGCTGATAATTCCCACAATAAAGAAAAGCATTGAATACAAAATAAGCTCGGGATTAAACCTTTGAAGATATGAGCCGACAAACAGCAGCACGACCGAGAGTAGCAGCCCACCGACGGATACAAAACCCGTTATTCGGTCAAAGGTCGTTACGGCAAGCGGGTCGCTTTCGCGCATAAGCTTATCGCCCGTATCGGATATGCGCCCGTTTATCTCGGCTTCATACGCCTTTGAAACGGGTGAGGGCAGCTTTTCGCCGCAGTCGGCGCAGAAAAAGCGCTCGTTGTTGTTTATTGCGCCGCATTTTTCACAGACCTTCATATATGGCACTCCCCTTTATTTTTCTGTTTTTACTATAAACGAAAAATCAATATATCCGTCGCCGGGGACGGTGTAAACATCGCTTAAAGCGGAAGAATATGCAACGGTGGTGTTTTGGAACAAAAGCGGTATAATGTGCGTGCCGCGAAGTAATTCCGCTTGTACCGCGTCGGCGGTTTTGCCGCTTGCGGAAACACCGAATTTTTCGGCGAATTCCGAAAGACTTTCGCTGTCGGCACGAATGGGGAACACGGCTATGGGTAAATCGCGGTTTTTAAGCTGCGGGGTCAGCTTTTCGGCGCTGCTTGCCGTCTCAATATTTATAAACGCGCCGAGTTTGTTTTGCCAGTGTCCCACAATATCGGTTATGATAGGCTTTATATTGCCGTCATCGTAAAAATAGAGCTTTATATCCGACGGGAATTTTTTATCGGGCAGATTTTTAAGCTCGGCCGAGTAAAGTGCTTTCGCACTGTCATAATTATAAGAAAGCATACCCGCCGAGGTTTTTTCACCCGAAATAACACCCGGGAAAAGGGAAGCGGCGGCGGAATAGCCCGGCTTTAAATCGGCTGAATATACCTGCTCGCCTATAAGCATGGCAAGGCTTTTACGCAGATTTTCCGAAAGGTAGGAATCCATAGTCATAACCCAGCATATATTCTGATAATCGGTTTTTTTAAGCCCTGCCGATTCAGCGCCTCTTGACAGCGCGGAATCTATAAAGGTTATATCCACATTGTTATCCAGCAGCCGCTCATAGGGTGTTTTATCCTTTGCGCGGGTTATATAAACCGCAGCGTTTTTGGCTTTAAAGGTGCCCTTGTAGTTATCAAAGGAATAAAGCCGTATTCCGAAAGAGTCCTCGCCGTCGTTCCAGCGCCCGAGTCTGTAGCTGCCGCAGGATATAACGGTATCAAGCGTCAGCCCGTATTTGCCGCCCAATTCATTGAAAAACTTTTCATTGCAGGGCATAGCAACGCTTGTGGTAAGGCTTTCTTCAAAGTTAGGGTCATCATAAGACAGCTCAATTACAACCGTGTGCTCGTCGGGAGCGGATATGCCGAGGGTATCGGCGCTTTTTTTGCCGTTATAAATATCCTGCGCGTTTTTCACTGCGAAAAGCCGTGAGGCATAGGGTGCGGCGGTTACGGGAGTTACCGCGCGGCGCAG
>URGH01000066.1 GCA_900547305.1 uncultured Oscillospiraceae bacterium
TTAATCCGCCACAGGCGGCAGTCGGTTGTTATGCTCCGCCAATACCACCCCAGTGTCCTTGAAAAACCGCTTATTGAGCGGTTTTTCGCTTATAAGGTGTTTTTCCGCCGCGCATGTCTGCGGAAAAACGAAAAATGCGGCGTTAACGCCGCAAAAATAGATTTTTTAGTTTATATATAGACTGAAAGCTGGTTAAAAACGGCTTTATTTTATTTGTGTGGAAATTGCCGATTATCGGGGGTGCTTTTATGCGTATACTTTCAATAGGAAACAGCTTTTCACAGGACGCGCACAAGTGGTTACATTCGTTAGCGGCGGCGGGAAACGATAATATTGATACATATAATCTTTATATCGGCGGCTGTTCGCTTGAAAGGCATTGGGAATGTATAGAAAAAAATCTGTGTGAATACGAATTGCAGGGCAATGACGGCGTGAGAATAGGTATGTCAAGCGTTTTGCAGGCGCTGAACGACGGAAAATACGACGCAGTTACCTTGCAGCAGGCGAGCGGTTTCAGCGGAAAACCCCAGTCTTACATTCCTTATTTGACCCAAATATCGGATTTCGTTAAAAAATATCAGCCTGCCGCAAAGCTGTATTTCCACCAAACATGGAGCTATGAAACCGATTCCGCACATCCCGATTTTGTATTTTATAATAAGGATCAAAAAGAAATGTACCGCAGAATATGCGATTCGGCGCAGATGGCGGCCCGACTTATCGGCGCGGAAATTATTCCCGTGGGAGACGCAATTCAATATTTACGGGAAAACGTTAAGGAGTTTGATTATTCCGCAGGTGGGCTTTCCCTGTGCAGAGACGGTTTTCACCTTTCGCTGCTGTACGGAAGATTTGCCGCGGCAGCCGTGTGGTATAAAGCTCTTACCGGAAAAACCGCCGATATTAAGGCATTTGCAAGACAAAATACGGAATTTGACGCGGCGCTGCTTAATGTGATTGCAGAGCACTGCGACTGAAAAAACAGCAAAGGAAGATATTATGCTTTATCCTAATACATTTATATCCGCAGGAGAGGAATACGCGGACATAGGGCATTTTGTGTCCGCGCCCTTTTTCAGAAAAAAATTTACTGCCGAAAAAATTAAAACCGCCGAAATTGTAATAGGCGCGGTGGGGTTTTACCGGCTGTTTATTAACGGTAAGGATATTACAAAGGGCTTTCTGGCACCGTATATCAGCAACCCCGACGATATTGTTTATTACGACCGCTATGATGTCAGCGGTCTTATAAACGAGGGTGAAAATATAATCGCCGTGCTTTTGGGCAACGGCTTGCAAAATAACCCCGGCGGGGCAATTTGGGATTTTGATAAAGCCCCGTGGCGCGGCGCGCCGAGTTTCGCCCTGCGGCTTGATATGACCGATTTTGGCGGAAATATAACGGCAATTGAAAGCGACGAAAGTTTTAAGGTTTGCAATTCTCCCATATTGTTCGATGATTACCGCTGCGGTGAATATTATGACGCGCGGCTCGAAATTTCGAATTTCCACACTGCCGATTTTGACGATTTGGGTTTTAAAAATGCGATAAAAGCTCCCACACCACGCGGGGGAAAAAGGCTTTGTACCGCCGACCCCGTTCGTATTTACGGGGAGTTAAAGCCTGTTTCCGTTACACGTTGTGAAAACGGTTGGCTTTACGATTTCGGGGAGAATAATACCGGCGTTTGCAGACTTTCGGTAAACGCAAAAGCGGGACAGAAAATTACCCTGCGCTACGGCGAATGGCTGAAAGACGGAAAGCTCTGCCTCGATAATATCCGTTTTGCACAGCAAAGTGATTTACAAAAGGATTTTGTTCAAAAAAGCGAGTATATCTGCAGGGATGGGAATCAGACCCATACCCCGAGCTTTATATATAACGGTTTTCGCTATGTGCTGGCAGAGGGCATAACCGAGGAGCAGGCGACTGAAAATTTGCTTACCTACCTTAAAATGAGTTCACTGCCGAATTGCGCGGGGGAATTTACCTGCTCGGATGAGGTTATAAACAAAATACAGGAAGCCACGGTACGCTCGGATATTTCAAACTTCAATTATTTCCCGACCGACTGCCCGCAGAGGGAAAAGAACGGCTGGACTGCCGACGCGTCGCTCTCGGCAGAGCAAATGCTTTTTAATCTGTATCCCGAGAAATGCTATAAAGAGTGGATGCACAGTATTTACAAGGCACTGAGCGATAACGGTCAGCTGCCGGGTATCGTTCCCACCGCGGGTTGGGGCTATGAATGGGGCAACGGACCCGCGTGGGATAACGTTATAATAAATCTGCCGTATTTTACCTATAAATACCGCGGCGACAGGGAGATATTGGAAGAGCTGTCTGCTCCGTTAATGCGGTATTTAAACTACCTGTTTTCAAGACTTGGCGAAGACGGAATTATGGAAATAGGTCTTGGTGACTGGTGCCCGCCCGGGGTGAAAGAGGATGAATTTAAAACTCCGCTTGCCGTGACCGATACTATATTGACCTACGATATAGCCGTAAAATCCGCGTTCGTATATGAGGTACTGGGGCAGGAGCCGCAAAGGCAGTTTGCGCTGGCGCTTGCCGAAAGGGTAAAGGCGGCGTTCAGAGAAAAGCTCTTAAACAAAGAAACGGGCGAAATTAAAGGCGGCACCCAAACTGGTCAGGCTATGGCTATATATTACGGTTTGCTCACGGAAGAGGAAAAGTCGAAAGCGCTTAAACTGCTCATTAAATATATAGATGATGAAAACGGGCATTTTTACACAGGCGTGCTTGGCGGCAGGGTGATCTACCGCGTGCTTGCCGAAAACGGCTATGTGGATTTAGCCTATAATATGATAGTAAGACCCGATTATCCGTCCTACGGCAACTGGATAAAGCGGGGAGCCACCACGCTTTGGGAAGGCTTTTACCCCGAGGGCGGCAGAGTGTTATCGCTCAACCATCATTTTTGGGGCGATATTTCGGCATGGTTCTATACATACCTTGCAGGTATAAAAATAAATCCGACGGGCAGGGATGTGACGAATGTTGATATTGCGCCGCTTTTCCCCGAAAAATTAAGAAACGTAAGCGCGCGTTACTATACGCCGAACGGCAGAATATCCGTCGCATGGGGGCGCACGGATGAAAATTCGGTTGTTTTAAAAATAACCGCGGCTGAAAAGCTGCACGGTAAAATCCTTTTGCCCGAGGGCTTTGCCTTTGAAGATGGTACGCACGAAACAGAGCTTAAAAGCGGGGAGTACGGGCTTAAACATGTGTAATACGAAAATCCGTCGCAAGTGAGAAAAATCACTTGCGACGGATTTTTTATATTATCCAGCTTCCGTTATCGCCGCCGGGCAGTAAATCGGCAACGGTATATGACTCAAAAAAATTATTAAGCGTTTTATAAAGCTCGCGCCACATTGCAATAGTGCGGCAGCGCTCTGACATATCGCATGGCGGGGAGTCTTTTTTAAGACAGGCAACGGGCGCTAACTCGCCCTCTGTTACCTCTAATATTTCGCGTACGCTGTAATTTTCGGGCGGGCGGCAAAGGCGGTAACCGCCGCCCTTACCGTGCGCTCCCTCAACAAGCCCTGCTTTTGAAAGGCTTGTCATTATAGCTTCTAAATATTTCTGCGATATATTCTGCCGCTCGGCAACTGCCCTTAACGGGATAAAATCCCCCGAGGCATGCTCTGCCAAATCGACCATTACCCGCAGCGCGTATCTGCCCTTTGTTGAAACAGTCATGGCTTATTCTGCGAAAAGCGGGGTAGAGAGGTATCTGTCGCCTGTGTCGGGCAGCAGGGCTACTATGGTTTTACCCTCGTTTTCGGGGCGTTTTGCAAGCTCAATAGCCGCGTGCAAGGCAGCGCCCGAGGAAATGCCCACAAGCACGCCCTCGTTTTTGCCTATTTCTCTGCCGGCTTTGAATGCGTCGTCGTTCTCAACGGGTATAATTTCATCGTAAACCGCGGTATCAAGCACATCGGGCACAAAGCCTGCGCCTATACCCTGAATTTTATGCGCGCCCGAGGGCTTGCCCGAAAGCACGGCTGAGCTTGCCGGCTCTACCGCTACTACCTTTACCTCGGGCTTTTTGGATTTAAGGTACTGACCAACGCCCGTAACCGTGCCGCCGGTACCAACGCCCGCTACAAATATATCAACCTCGCCGTCGGTATCTTCAAATATTTCGGGACCTGTGGTTTCAAAATGCGCCTTGGGGTTTGCGGGGTTTACAAACTGCCCCGGAATAAAGCTGTTCGGTATTTCTTTGCTTAATTCCTCAGCCTTGGCAATGGCGCCTTTCATGCCCTTTGCGCCCTCGGTCAGCACAAGCTCCGCACCGTAGGCTTTCATAAGCTGGCGGCGCTCAACCGACATGGTTTCGGGCATTACTATAATAATTCTGTACCCGCGCGCGGCGGCAACCGCCGCAAGACCTATGCCCGTATTGCCCGAGGTCGGCTCGATTATAACCGAATCGGGTTTTAGCTTTCCGCTCTTTTCGGCGTCGTCTATCATTGCCTTGGCAATTCTGTCCTTAACGGAGCCTGCGGGATTGAAATATTCAAGTTTCGCGAGTATTTTAGCCTTTAAGCCGTATTTCTTTTCAATATGAGTGAGTTCAAGCAAGGGGGTTTTTCCTATAAGCTGATCTGCCGATGTATATATTTTTGACATAGTAATTACTTCCTTTTTTAATATTATATTATTTTGATTTTCAAAGAATTACATTAACCGACATCGGCTGCGGCTGCACATTCGTCTGTAAAGTGTTTCGGATGATTTCATATCGTTTTTACCTACCAATCTGATATGTTGGTAGTATTATAGCACGGCGGGAAGAATTTGTCAATAGCAAAAAGCAAATTTTTTTAATTCTTGTAAATCGGGCGGCGGTATTGTATAATGTTATACGGTGATTATAATGACATTGCAGCAGCTTCATTATGTAATAGTAATAGCGGAAACCGGCTCTATGAACAAGGCGGCTGAAAGGCTGTATATTACCCAGCCCTCGCTTACGGGCGCGGTAAAGGAGCTTGAAAGCGAGCTCGGAATAATAATATTTCACCGTAGCGGCAGGGGAGTATCCCTCACGGGCGACGGGCAGGAATTTATAACCTACGCAAGGCAATTATACCATCAGTATGAAGATCTGACAGAAAAATACGGTCCCGGCGGCACGCTTAAAAAGAAATTCGGCGTATCAACGCAGCACTATTCTTTCGCGGTCAAGGCGTTTGTTGAAACGGTGAAGAATTTTGATACCGCAAAATATGAATTTGCGATTCGTGAGACAAAGACCAAGGAAGTTATTGAAGACGTGCGCACGCTCAGAAGTGAAATAGGTATAATATATTTAAGCGATTTCAACCGTAACTTTATAAATAAGATACTTAAATCAAACGAACTGGAATTCCACCGCCTTATAGACTGCCGCGTTTTTGTATATCTTTGGAAAAATCATCCGCTTGCGAATAAAAGCGAAATAACCGCGGCGGAGCTTAACGACTACCCCTGCCTTTCATTTGAACAGGGGGCGGACAGCTCTTTATATCTTGCCGAGGAAATATTTGTGGGGAACGAATTTCCGCAGACGATAAAGGCGAACGACCGCGCGACAATGCTTAACCTTATGGTGGGGCTTAACGGCTTTACGCTTTGCTCGGGAATAATTTGCGAGGAGCTGAACGGCGACGAATACCGCGCCGTGCCTTTCTCAGATAACGGTGAAAACGACCAGTCAATGGAAATAGGGTATATAACAAGGAAAAATCAACTTCTCGGCAATATCGGTAATATGTATATTGATAATATAAAACAATATCTTAATTCTTAAACACCCAGTGAGCTATAGTTTTAATCTATAACTCACTATTTTTATAGGATATTGGACAAAACAAAAATTTTGTAGTATACTAACGTCAACGAAACAAAAAGGAGCTGAAAACCGTGATAAAAACAAAATGCGGATATGGGTTAATATCGCGGGCAAAAAGCGCTGCGGCAACCCGATGTACGGATTTCCGAATGTGAAACTTGTAATTCATACGCAGTACTTCATAATATAAAAAGAATTTGAAAGGTAGATTTAAAATGAAAAAAATATTTGCAGTATTATTAACAGCGGCACTTTTGGTTACAGCCTTTGCGGGCTGCGGCAGTAAGGACAGCGGATCGGTTACCATTGCGGTACCGAACGACGCGACAAACGAGGCTCGCGCACTTCTCTTACTTGAATCAAAAGGATACATTAAACTTAAAGACGGCGCAACGATTACCGCCACAGTAAACGATATTGCCGAAAACCCCCACAACATCAAGTTCCAGGAAATTGAGGCTGCACAGCTGCCCAACGCGCTTAAAGACGTTGATTACGCGGTTATCAATTCCAACTACGCAATTGAGGCAAAACTCAACCCCGTAAAGGATTCGCTTGCGATTGAGGGTTCATCCTCGGCTTACAGCAACATTCTTGCGGTTAAAGAGGGCAAGGAAAACACCGACGCGGTAAAGGCGCTCAAAGCCGCGCTTGAAAGCAAAGAGGTTGCAGACTTTATTGCCGATAAGTACAACGGCTCGGTTGTAAGCGTTGTTGAAAACCCCGGCGACGGCTACGATTCATCTGTAGATTACGATAAGCTTTCCGGCACCAAAATCACGGTTGCGGCTTCTCCCACACCCCACGCAGAGATACTTGCGGTTGCCAAGAAAATTCTTGAGAAAAAGAATATAACGCTTGACGTTAAGGAATTTACAGATTATGTTCAGCCGAACAACGTTGTTGACAGCGGCGAAATTGACGCTAACTACTTCCAGCACCTGCCTTACCTTGAAAACTTCAATAAAGAAAACGGCACAAAGGTGGTATCGGTTGCGGCTATCCACGTTGAGCCTATGGGTCTTTACGGCGGCAAGCAGTCAAGCCTTGACACAATTGAAAAATAACTGATGAAATTTACTGTAACGCTGTCCGCAAACGCGGTCGGCGTTACAGTTGTGTTATATAAACGGAGAAAACAATGATAGAAATAAAACACCTTTCCAAAACTTTCGGCGTATCGGGCGGTACGGTTGACGCGCTGAAGGATATTTCGCTGACAATACCCGACGGCGAAATTTACGGCATTATAGGTATGAGCGGCGCGGGCAAAAGCACACTTGTGCGCTGCATAAATATGCTTGAACGCCCCACAAGCGGCGATATTTTGATAGACGGCAAAAGCATGACCGAGCTATCGCAAAAGGAATTACGCGAAAAGCGCAGAGATATTACAATGATATTTCAGGGCTTTAACCTGCTTATGCAACGGAATTGCCTTAAAAACGTATGCTTTCCGCTTGAATTGGCAGGCGTGAAAAAAGCAGAGGCGGAAAAGCGCGCCGCCGAGCTTTTGGAGCTTGTAGGGCTGGGGGATAAGTTTAAAAGCTACCCCGCGCAGTTATCCGGCGGTCAGCAGCAGCGCGTAGCCATTGCACGCGCTCTTGCAACGCATCCTAAAATTCTGCTTTGTGACGAGGCTACGAGCGCGCTTGACCCGCAGACCACGCAGTCCATACTTTCGCTTATCCGCGATATACATGACAGGCTCGGCATTACCGTTATTATAATAACCCACCAAATGAGCGTTGTTGAGCAGATATGCACCCGCGTTGCCATACTTGACGGCGGCGTAGTTGCCGAAGAGGGCGCGGTAAGCGATGTTTTCTCATCGCCCAAATCCGAGGCGGCAAAGCGCCTTGTTTACCCCGAGGGCTACCAAAACCCGGTTATGAGCGGGGAGGACGGCGCGGTTATACGCGTTGTGTTTAACGGTGCAAACGCCACCGAAACACCGCTTATAGCGAAAATGGCTATGGAAGAAAATATTGCCGCAAGTATTCTTTCGGCTTCTACCCGCAGCATAGGCGATAAGGCATACGGTAATATGCTGCTCGGTATTTCGGGCGGCAGGGAGCAAACGCAGAGAGCGCTTGATTACCTCGGCAGCATACCCGATATATTTGTAGAGGAGGTAAAGCAGTAATGAGCAGCTTTTTCGCGTCCGAAGAATTTACAACGGCTATGGATATACTTAAAAATCAGTTTCCGCTCGCCATTTGGGAAACCGTGTATGTAACGGTGCTTTCCACGTTTTTTGCGGCGGTTATCGGCTTGCCGCTCGGCATATTGCTTGTGGCGGGGGAAAACGGAAAAATTCTGCGCGTGCCTAAGTGTATTTTGCATTTTTTAAATGTTTTGATAAATCTTTTGCGCTCGGTGCCATTCCTTATACTTATGATAATGGTTTTCCCGCTTACCCGCCTTATTGTGGGCACGGTGGTAGGCACGCCAGCTACGGTGGTGCCGCTTGTTATTGCGGCTTTTCCGTTTATCGCGCGCCTTGTTGAAAGCAGTATGAGGGAGATAAACCCGAATATTATAGAAACCGCGCAGAGTATGGGCGCGTCGCCGTTTCAAATAATTGTTAAGGTTATGATTCCCGAAAGCGTACCCTCGCTTATATCCGACGCTACGCTTGCAATAACAACCGTTCTCGGGTACTCTGCAATGAGCGGCATTATAGGCGGCGGCGGACTCGGTAAAATAGCCATTAACTACGGCTATTACAGATATAAATATCTTGTAATGATTTTTGCTGTTGTGTTCCTTATAATTTTGGTACAGCTTTTCCAAAGCATAGGCACACGCCTTGCAACCCGCTGTGATAAAAGAATTAAGGCTTAATACTCCGATTTATGGTAATCGCCCCAAGGGTCAAATGACCTTTGAGGCGATTTTTTCATTAATTAAACTTTTTAAAATTATTTTTCTTTAAAGTTCAGTATTCTTAATATTACAGGGCTTAATATCATATTTGTGGCAAACTCAAACAGGAAATTCCCGCCGACAAGACTTAAAAACATATATGATACGGTATTTGTAAATCCGAGAGCTGCGCCCCAAGCCTTTATGGTATCAAGGAAGAACAGCAGGCAGCCCAAAAGGAAAACGCCGGTGTTTACAAGCGGGCACACAATCGCTGCGGCAAGAATCGCCGCATATTTATTGTATTTTGCAAGCAGCTTGTAGGTAAGCCCCGCCGCAAAGCCGCACGCCGCGCCTTTAAGCAAAACGGTGAGAACCGTGCCGAATACATTTACGGCAAAAAATGCAGTTGCCTCGCCGTTCAGCAGCACTACCGCGCCGAACACAAAGCCGAGCCATGTGCCGATCTTCACGCCGCATTTCGCCGCACCTATGACAATAGGTATGAGCACCAGCGAAATGGAAAACGGACCGAATTTAATAAATCCGCCCAAAAGCTGCAGCACAATAACGATTGCCGTGAGTATTGCACCGAGTACAAGGTTTTCTGTTTGTTTTTTTCTTTCTGTTGACATGATTCATTACCTCCGATACTCTCTCTTTATGAGTAGAGTTCATTTGTCTGACTTTCGTCAGCCTGATAATATATATTATCCGCAAAAGCGGTTGTTTTAATTATTTTTTTCGTAAATGGCTTTCAGTCCCTCAAGTAAAAGATTTTCACTGTATATAATATTCTTTTTGCAGTGGGCTATTATTTCCTTTGAAAGTCCGCCCGTTGCAACAAAGGTGGGCGTTTCGCCGAGCTCTTCTTCAATTTTATCAAGCAGACCGTCTATCATGGCGGCGGTGCCGTAAACAAGCCCCGATTGCATACATTCCACGGTGTTTGTGCCTATAACCGAACTCGGCGCTTCTATCGGAATTGACGGCAGCTGCGAGGTATTAGCGGTCAGCGCTTTAAGGGTTAGCCGCACGCCTGCCGCAATAACTCCGCCTAAAAACGTGCCGTTTCTGTCAAGCACGCTCACGGTTGAGGCGGTGCCCATATCTATTATAACGCAGGGCATTGTGTATTCTTCAAGCGCGCCCACAGCGCCCGCCACAAGGTCTGCGCCTAGCTGCGCCGGATTATCGATTTTTATATTAAGTCCGGTTTTTACCCCCGGACCTAAGATAAGCGGAACTATATGGCACAGCTTTGAAACCGCGCCGCCCACGCTTTCGGTCACCGCAGGTACGACAGAGGATATAATGCAGTCCTCAATATCCTCAAAGCTCTGACCGTAAAGCGAAAGCACGTCCTTAATCTCAATCGCGTACTGGTCCGAGGTCTTGCCGCTGTCGGTCGAGAGCCGCGCGGTAAAGGAAAGAATATTTGAATCATACGCCCCGAGCGTTACGTTTGTATTACCTATGTCTATTGTAAGCAGCATTTAAAATCACTCCTTCAAGGCTATTATACAGGCAAATACAAATAAAAGCAATAATTTTATTGACAAGCAGGGAAAAAATTGTTATAATACAGTTTGCTGATTATAAAAATTAGCTCCTTGCTCCGTGTTACACGGGGCCAAAAGTCCAAAGGGAGGTGCAAAGAAATGACAAACAAGTACGAGGCAGCCATTGTTTTATCCGTTGCGCAGGGGGAAGACGCCACTGCGGCTTTAAAGGAAAAATTCAATGACCTTATCGCAAAGCACGGCACAATTGAGAACGTTGACGATTGGGGCAAGCGCCGCTTGGCTTATCTCATCAACGACGAGGCAGAGGGCTACTACGTTTTCTTCACTTTTGAAAGCGAGCCGTCTTTCCCTGCTGAGCTTGAGCGTATAGCAAAGATTACCGACGGTGTTCTCCGCGCTATGGTTATCAAGAAGTAAGGAGGAACGAAAATGTTTAATTTAGTGGTTTTAACCGGTCGCTTAACTGCCGACCCCGAGCTTAAAACAACCCAAAGCGGGCGTTCCGTTACTTCATTTTCAATCGCTGTTGACAGACGCTTCAGCTCAGGCGAAGAAAGGCAGACTGATTTTATAAATATAGTCGCCTGGCGTCAACAAGCGGAATTTGTTGCAAAATATTTCAAAAAGGGTAACCTTATCGGTATTCAGGGTAATATTCAGACCCGCAAATATACCGATAAAAACGGGAACAACAGAACCGCATTTGAGGTAGTTGCAGACAATATTCAGTTTGTGGAATCAAAGCGTGATTCCGCACCCGCTGGCAATTCAGAGCCTGCCCAGTCTTACAGTAACGCGGGCAGCAACGATTTTGCCGATTTGGGCGATATGTCGGATGACGATCTGCCTTTCTGATAATTGATTTTATCTCATTCCTGTATATAGGAGGTTTGTTAGAATGGAAAACGAGAAAAACGACAGAGCAATGCACAGAAAAGCACGCAAAAAGGTTTGCCATTTCTGTGTTGACCGTGTAGAAGCTATTGATTATAAGGATGTTGCGCGTCTGCGCAAGTTTATATCCGAGCGCGCTAAGATACTTCCGCGCCGCGTTACCGGCACCTGTGCCGCTCACCAGCGCGAGCTTACCACCGCTATTAAGCGTGCGCGTCAGATAGCTCTTCTGCCTTATGTAAACGATTAATATTTGAGCGTGTCGACTTTTTCGACACGCTCCCCTGCGGGAATGCCGCTCGCTCGAAAATCAAAGATTTTCGGACTGCACTCCCTACTCTTGCGGTACCCAAAGAAAATTTCGCTTGGAGCGCGAATTTTCTTTGACCGCGGCGCCATAACGCCCTCCTTTTATCCGCCACAGGCGGCAGTCGGTTGTTATGCTCCGTGGGTACTCACCCCAGTGCCCTTGAAAAATAGCTTTTTGAGCTATTTTTCGCTTATAAGGTGTTTTTCCGCCGCGCAGGCATGGGAAAAACGGGAATGCGGCGTAAACGCTGCAAAAATAAATTTTGGGGTTTATCGACAGACTGACATGACCCTCGGCTTAGCCGAGGGTCATGTGTTTTGTATACTGCTATTTAATCCTTATTAAAGTCCTCTAATATAAGACCGTCGTTTTTATCAAGCGCCCAGTTAATATTCCATTCGCTTGTAAATATTAAAATATTGTTGTCCTTAAAGTCCTGAACCCACTTTGTATCCGAAGTCAGGTTCAGGCTTTTCATATCAATATCCTTATTTCTTACCCAGCGGATATACTGGTATGGCATATCGTTTCTTATAACGTCAACGTTATACTCGTTTTTAAGGCGGTATTCAAGCACTTCAAGCTGCAAAACGCCCACAACGCCCACTATAACCCGTTCCATACCCGAGTTCGGCTCGCGGAATATCTGAATTGCGCCCTCTTGTGCTATCTGTTCAACGCCCTTTACAAACTGCTTGCGTTTAAGACTGTCCTTTTGCTCAATAACGGCGAAATGCTCGGGCGCAAAGGTGGGAATACCCTCAAATTTAACGTGCTTTTTAAGCGAGCATACCGTATCGCCTATTGAGTAAATACCCGGGTCGAAAACGCCGATTATATCGCCCGCATAGGCTTCGTTTATTACCTGGCGTTCTTCAGCCATCATCTGCTGCGGCTGAGACAGTCGCACGGGCTTTCCCGCCTGAACGTGGTAGTAATCCGCCCCGCGTTCAAACTTGCCCGAGCATATGCGGAAAAAGGTTATTCTGTCGCGGTGGTTCTTATTCATATTCGCCTGAATTTTAAAGGCGAACGCCGAAAAATTATCGTCAAACGGGTCAACAGGTTCGCCCTCCGACATACGCGGCAGGGGGGAGGTGGTCATTTTAAGGAAGTTCTCTAAAAACGGCTCAACCCCGAAGTTGGTAAGCGCCGAACCGAAGAAAACGGGGGTCAGCTCGCCGCGGCGCACCTTTTCAAGGTCAAATTCATAGCTTGCGCCGTCAAGCAACTCAATCTGGTCTACAAGCTCTGCGCGCTGGTATTCGCCTATAAGCTCGTCTAATTTTTCGGTATCGGTAATATCGCACTTTACGGCGCTTAATTTATCCTGCCCGCGGTGGAACTCTTTAAATGTGAGAATTTCGCGCTTGTCGCGGTCAAAAACACCCTTAAAATCAACCCCGCAGCCTATGGGCCAGTTAACGGGGTAGGTGCCTATGCCGAATTCCTTTTCAAGCTCGTCGAGCAGCTCAAACGGGTCGCGCGCCTCGCGGTCTAACTTATTTATAAAAGTAAATATCGGAATATGCCGCATGGCGCAGACCTTAAACAGCTTGCGCGTTTGCGCTTCAATGCCCTTTGCCGCGTCAATTACCATTACCGCGCTGTCCGCCGCCATAAGGGTGCGGTAGGTATCCTCCGAAAAGTCCTGATGCCCCGGGGTATCGAGAATATTTATGCAAAAGCCCTCGTATTCAAACTGCATTACAGATGAGGTTATGGAAATACCGCGCTGTTTTTCAAGGTCCATCCAGTCGGAAACCGCGTGCTTAGCAGTAGCCTTGCCCTTTACCGAGCCCGCGGTCTGAATAGCGCCGCCGTAAAGCAAAAATTTCTCGGTAAGTGTGGTTTTACCTGCGTCCGGGTGGGATATTATAGCAAACGTCCGTCTGCGTTCGATTTCGGTTTTAAGGTCGCTCACAAAATTACTCCTCTGTTTAAAAATACCAGTAAATTATACCATAGCTTATTATGCGCTGTCAAGCGCCCGAAATAAGACAAAAAAACACTTGCAAATATAAATACTATGTGCTATAATGTGTAAACAGGATAATTTGCGGATATAGTTCATCGGTAGAATGTCAGCTTCCCAAGCTGAACAGGTGGGTTCGACTCCCATTATCCGCTCCATTTTAAAAGCCGCTTTAAGCGTGCCGGAAAAATCGCCACGCTCCCCACCGGGAATGCCGTTCGCAAAAATCGGAGATTTTTGACTGCATTCCCTACTCTTGCGGTACCCAAAGAAAATATTCGCTTGGAGCGCGAATTTTCTTT
>URGH01000067.1 GCA_900547305.1 uncultured Oscillospiraceae bacterium
CCCTCTGAGGCGGGTCTGTTAGTTTCCGTTTCCGGCAACGAGCAAAACGCTCTTTGCTATCAAATTAAGGAAGACGGCTATTTGGCAATTCCGGCGGGTAAGCTTACGGCTATTGACAGCGTAGGCGAAATTAAAACCGGATTTTTGGCTGAAGACAATGACAGCAGAAGCGCGGCGGTAGAATTTATTGTTAATACCAGAGTTGTTTGGTCAGGTGAATTTGTAAACTCTACCGCCGGTGACGGTACAGCTGTAACCGAGCTTAGCTATCCGGATATCGACGGTATTGAGGTGAATGCAGGAGATAAATTCTTTTTGAGCTTTAAGCTTGACGCCAAGGCTAATAAGCCGGAAGATATAAAGCCGACAAACCCTGCAGAATCGAGCGGCAAAAAGGATAATGATGCTGCCGCGCCGACAGAACAGGTTACAGATATTCCTATTATGGACGGTTATGATTCGCACTTTAAGATAGTTCGTTCAGACAGCGCCGATATTAAGGAGCAGCAAATAGTTGCAAAGCTGCGTTCGGCAATGGTAAGCGTTTTAGAGGCAGATGTTATTACCGTTACCGATGAAATGGGAGCTGCTGCTAACGAGCTTCTTATCGGCAGAACAAACAGACCGGAATCGGTTAAGGCTTATGACGAGATTACCTCTTACAGAGCCAACAACGGCTCCGACTTCATAATCCGTATGGATTCGGGCAAGCTTGTAATTGCGGCTAATACCGATTATTCATTACAGCGTGCTGTCAATTACTTTTTGGAAAAATACTGTAATTCCGATAAAGCCAAATTACCTTCAAATCTTAATTACTGCTACAGACCGGAGCTTAAAAATATCACAATCGGCGATAGGAGCATAGCTTCCTTTACAATAAGAACGGAGAAATATCCCTCTGTTATGGCAGTAAAGGCGGCAGAAAACTTAGCTCAGTATGTTATTGAGAAAACCGGCTATAAGCTGAAAATCGAAAAGGACACCGCAGAAACTGCAAACGAGATTTTAGTGGGTATGACGACGCGTTCCGGAATTTCCGCAGAAACCTTTAAGAGCAAATCTTTAGATTTAGTTAAGGGGCTTAGCAAAAAAACACTCGGTAATGACGATTACAGTATCTTTATTAAATCGGGTAAGCTTTTCTTGGAAGCAGGCAGCGACTATGCCGCGAACTTTGCGGTTACACAGCTTATAGCAAAGCTTAAGGAAAGCGGCACACTGGCTTCTGATTTTACCCTTTCGGGTAATTACAAAAAGAAGGATTACGCCCTTACCGACGCTTATGCTTACACCTGGGGCGATGAATTTAACGGAAGCTCGCTTAACCGCAAAAATTGGGTGCTGAACAGTAAGTTTAAAATAAGGGTAGGTCCTTATTATTCAAGTAACGACGCTTATTATCTCAGCTCAAAAAAGTCTTTGGATAATAATGACCCGAATGATGATTTCGGCGGACCGTGGATTAATGCCGGAAACGGATTTATGCAGGAAGGCTACTTAAAAAATACCATTGGCAATTCAACGGTTGAAAATAATATGCTGGTTCAAACCGTATATAAAACAAGCGAAGGCTATAACGAAAATGTTATCTGCACCGACGGCAGAATGGAATTCAGGTATGGTATACTTGAAGCTCGTATAATGCAGTCCTCTGCAAACGGAAGCATAAGCGCCTTTTGGACCAGAACAAGAGACGGAGCTAAAGTCGTTAACGAAATTGATATCAGCGAAACCTTCGGCGAGGATAAAATTAAGCCTAACCTTCATACATGGGGTTCGGCGCATACAGATCACGGCAGTATGATAAGCGTAAGAAATATAAAATATCCTCAAAACGGAGAGCATTTCTATGATACGTTCCATCATTTAGCTGTTGAGTGGACTCCCGATTTCATAAATATGTATCTTGACGGCGAGCTTTATCTTTCGCAGGATATAACCTCGGATACATGGGCGGCCTTCAAGGAAACTACCTATGTTGTATTTAGCTGTACTGTGCCTTCGGGGGATTACGCTTACGGAAATAATCCCGGCAGTATAATCACCAATCAGGGAGTTAACCAATATGCTGCCGCAAGGCTGTTTGACAGAAACGGCGACGGCAGGATCGATATAAACGATTTTTGCGAAAAGCAGTATGTTGACTATTTGAGACTTTATCAGATAAATTCGCGTAAATATTCACTTAGCGCAAAATAGATTAAAACTTTATGAGGTATAACGGATGAACAATTTAAAAAAAATCACGGCATTTATATTATCCTTGACTTTGATTTTAATACCGCTTAATGCCGAAAAAATGAATAATGTAAAGGCAGAAAGCTCATCCGTTATACCCGACGGCGAATATTCAGCCTATAAAGCCGGCTTGAATTATCCAAATTCAACCGAAGAGCTGGTTTTGGCTGACGGAGATTATCTGACCGCAGATAAACAAAACGGCGCAGAGTGGAGCTTTGATACAAAATCTGATTCTAAATATAACATAAAGCTTGTTTTTGCTCCTACGGACGAGAATACAAACATTTATAAATATTCGCTTTTTATTGATAATTCGCTCCCCTTTAAAAGCTGCGAGGAATTAAAGCTTCGCACATATTGGGAGGATGACGGAGGAATAAGGACACTCACGAACGGGGATCAGGTAAATCCGCTTCAAAAATGCATTACCGAATTTACGGAGCAGACGGTTTCCGACCCTGACGGCATAGAAAATTCACCCTATGAATTTATGCTGAGCGCCGGTAAGCACACAATTAAAATCGTATCGCTCGGCAAGGCCTTTAAAATTCAAAGAATCATACTTTCCCCCGTAGAGGAAATTAAGAAATACAGCGAAGTATCGCAGGAATACAAAAATTATAAAAATTATGACGGCAAGCAAATTGTAATTGAAGCCGAGAATGCGCTTTATAAGAACGAATATTCACTAACCGCTAAGAGCGACAATTCTACAGCGGGAATTTCGCCGTCAAGTCCTACCAATTCGCTTATAAATTATATAGGCGGAACAAATTGGAAGGAGCAGGGCACCGAAATCGTTTGGAATTTAGATGTAAAGAATGACGGACTTTATAAAGTAGGCTTTGCCTTTAAGCAAAGCTATGTTACAGACGGCTTGGTTTACAGAAATCTTAAAATCGACGGTAAAACTCCGTTTTATGAGGCGGGGGATATACCCTTTGCCTATTCTTCAAAATGGCAGTTTAAAGAATTTAAAGACGAAGAAGGCAACGATTATTTAATTTATTTGACCGCGGGCAGCCATAAGCTTTCGCTTTCCGTCACTCTTTCAGATACAGCCGAGGTCTTTAAAAGACTGAAAGAGGTTGTATCTGCCTTGGGCGATCTTTACCTCGATATTGTAATGATTACAGGCGAGGATCCGGATACTAACCGTGACTATGAGCTTCATAAGCAGATCCCCGAATTCGAGGAAACCTTGACCGACAGCCTTAAAAAGCTGAATGCTTTATCAAAGGATCTAAACGGGAATTTAAAGGTTAACGGCGAGCTTAACGGCGCGGTTAAAAATATGTCAAGGGTTATACAGAATATGCTTGACAATGTTTATGACGCACATTTGCAGGTTAAAAATTATTACACCGCGCAGCAGACTTTAAGCACCTGGCTGTATGATATTAAGAATATGTCCTTGGCGTTAGATCAGATTATTTTAGCTTCTCCCCAAAAAGAGTTTGATACGCCGAAGGCGAGCTTTTTAGAAAAACTTAAATTTTTTATTATAAGATACAGCGAATCCTACAGTAAAAATTCGTCAACGGTAACGAGCAGTAAGGATAAAAGCTTAGATAACATTAAAATTTGGGTCAACTGGGGAAGAGATCAGGTTAAGGTTTTAAATTCACTTATACAGGATAGCTTCACTCCGAAGTACGGGATCAACGTTACGGTTGAACAGGTAAACGCAACTCTTGTTCAGGGCGTTATTTCCGGTAATTCACCCGATCTGTACCTGCATATGGCAAGAACAGAGCCTGTAAACCTTGCTATGCGCGGCGTGCTTTATAATTTAAGAAATTTTGACGATTATGAAAAGGTTTTGGAGGAAAATTTCCAAAAAGGCTCAGATACACCTTATCTTTATAAGGACGGCGCCTATGCCCTTCCAGATACGCAAAACTTTTTTGTAATGTTTTACAGAACGGATATTTTCGATAAACTGAGTCTTAACCCGCCGAAAACCTGGGAGGATTTCTTATCTGTAACCGGAATTTTACAGCGTAACAAAATGAACGCATATTTGCCGTATACAAAGCTTGGTGCGGCGGGTACCGTAAATATAGGAACCGGCGGACTTACAATTTTTCCCACTATGCTTATTCAGCGCGGAGAAAGTCTCTACAACAAGGAGTTTAACGCCACGAATTTGGCAAGTCCGATTTCGGTTGAAGCGTTCAAATTCTGGACAGAGTTCTATACGGATTACAGTCTTGATCAGGACGCAAACTTCTTTCAAAAATTCCGTGTAGGAACAATACCCATGGGAATTGCAAGCTATACGCAATGCCTGACCTTCAGCGCCGGCGCACCTGAAATTTCGGGTAAATGGAGCATTGCCGAAATACCCGGTATAGCAGAAGAGGACGGCAGTATCAATAATATCTGTTCGGGAGCGGGCACGGGCGCCTCGATAATGAAATCAAGCAAAAATAAGGACGCGGCTTGGAATTTCCTCAAGTGGTGGACGTCAAGCGAAACTCAGTATCGATATTCCTCTGATGTTGAAGCAATTTTAGGGGAAACCGGCAGAGTGGGCACCGCAAATAAAAACGCGCTTCCACGACTTGTTTGGGAGGATAACGAGATAGAAGTAATTACCTCTCAGTGGAGCAAGCTTCGCGAGATTCCCGAAGTACCCGGAAGCTATTATGTTTCCCGTTCGATAGACCAAGCCTTTTGGGCGACTAAAAACGGTAAAAAATCCGCAAAAGAGTCGATTGTTCATTGGTCGGAAGAATGTAACAATGAAATCACACGTAAGATTAAAGAATACGCAAATAAGGAGCAGTAGAATATGAAAAACAATAATAAATTTTTTACTGTTCTTAAGGAGCGGTGGCAGATATATCTGCTTATCGGACCGTTTTTGATTCTTTTTGTACTTATGACGGTTTTACCTATATTGTCCTCTGTTGTATTAAGCTTTTTCAATTATGATATGGTGTCGCCTCTGTCCTTCAGCGGAGTTGAAAACTATTTAAGAATGTTCATACAGGACGATATTTTTTGGACCATTCTTAAAAACACATTTATTTTGGCAATTCTAACGGGACCTACGGGCTTTTTGCTTTCCTTTGTTCTTGCCTGGATGATAAATGAGTTTAATCAGGGACTCAGGACGCTTCTTTCTTTTATGTTTTATGTGCCGTCGCTTGTGGGTAACGCCCTTTATGTTTGGACGGTAATTTTTTCAAGCGACAGCTACGGCTATATGAACAGCATTTTGCTTTCCTTACGCTTGATAACGCAGCCTAAACAGTGGTTTTCGGATTCGGCCCTGATTGTTCCGATAGTTGTTATGATCCAATTATGGATGAGTATGGGTATATCCTTCCTTTCAAACATTTCGGGACTTCAAAATATCAATCCCGAACTTTTTGAGGCGGGTGCGGTTGACGGCATCAGAAACCGTTGGCAGGAGCTTTGGTATATAACGTTGCCCGGTATGAGAAATATGCTTTTTTTCAGTGCGGTTATGCAGATTGCAAGCGCTTTCTCAATCAGCAATATCGTAACAACTCTTGCGGGTTATCCTACGGTAGGCTACGCCGCGGATACAGTGGTTTCATACCTTACGGATATAGGATCCGTCAGGTATGAAATGGGTTATGCCTCTGCGCTTTCGGTAGTGCTGTTTATAGTTATGTTTGCTACAAGGGGTATTACCGTTAAATTACTTAAAAAGGTGGGTCAGTAATGAAAAAATTCAAAGAAATACTGACCGATATGAGAAGAACCGAAAAGGTTCAGGTGCGAAAGTATACGCGTTCAAAATTCGGCAATTTTCTGTTTTTTGCCTTTCTGTTTTTGTTCGGCGCATTTTCGGTTTTGCCGTTAATTTACAGTATTGCCACATCATTTAAGCCGCTTGACGAAATACTTGTTTTTCCGCCTGCAATGTTCACTGTAAAGCGCCCGACGCTTAATAACTATTTGGCGCTTCCGAATTTGATTTCCGGACTTAACGTACCTTTTTCAAGGTATCTTACAAACAGCCTTTTTATAAGTATTGTCGGAACGGTTTTACACGTGCTTGCGGCAACTGCGGCAGCCTTTGTATTATCTAAGGTCGATCTGAAATTCAAGAAAACGATATTTCTCGTAATTCAAACCTCCCTGCTTTTTAATGCTTATACTTTGAGCATTCCGCGTTACATCATATATAACGAGCTACATATAATAGATACCTATTGGGTTTATATTCTGCCGTTTATCCCGTCGTCTATGGGTGTGTTTTTAATGAAGCAGTATATAGACGGCTATATTCCCGACGCGCTTTTAGAGGCGGCAAAAATAGACGGTGCAAGTTATCTCAGAATTTTCTGGCGTATTATTTTCCCGAATGTAAAGCCCTGTGTTTTAACGCTTGTTTTGTTTGCATTTCAAAGCATTTGGTCAACCGTGCCGACCGGTACAATTTTTAACGAGTCGCTGAAAACCCTGCCCACGGTAATGTCAACAATAGCAACCGGCGGAATTTCACGTTCGGGAGCGGCAATGGCGGCTACGGTTATTATGATGATACCGCCGATTTTGGTATACCTTGTATCCCAAAGCAGCGTTAAGCAGAGTATGGGCAGTGCAGGTATTAAGGGGTAAAGCTATGAATAAAAAAATCAGCCTAATAAGGATTGCAAGCTTTCTCTTTGCGTTTGCCGTGCTTTTAAGCTTAAACGTATCAGCCGCACCTCAAAGGACTACCTCTGCAAAAACCGAGGAAAAGCCTTTTGAGACCTATACATATTGGCAAGACTTAGGTGCAAGCGAAAAAACAATGGTATACTGTAAGCCGATGTATAAGGTCAAAACGGTTATCAATGCAAACGTATTAAATATTCCGTCCTTCGGAAGTATCAACGATATTACAGCCGATAACGGAAAAATATATATACTTGACAGCACAAATTCAACAGTTTATGTGCTTGAAGGCGATTATTCGCTTTATAAAAAAATCGATACCGTAACCTATAACGGCGAAAGGCTTTCATTTGACGGGGCAAGCGGTATTTTTGTAAAGAATGAACAGATCTATATAGCCGACACGAAAAACGCGAGAATTTTAGCGCTTGATACGAACGGTAACGTTACGGCTTATTTAACCCTGCCCGAATCTAAGCTTATTCCCGATAATTTCAATTACAGCCCTATAAGGGTTGCGGTTGATTCAAGAGATTATATTTACATTGTAAGCGAAGGCTCGTATTACGGGGCGCTGGTTTATTCGCCTAAAATGGAATTTTTGGGATTTTACGGTGCGAATTCCGTTCCGGCGTCTGTCGGTGAAATTTTAACCGAATTTGTTACAAAGCTTTTTTCAACCAATGAAAAAAGAGCGGCTTCGGTAAGAGCGCTGCCCTATCAGTTTACGGATTTTGCAATAGGTCCGGGCGATTTTATTTATACAGTAACCTCTACAAACGAAAGCGCCGTTAAGGGTCAGGTAAAAAAGCTTAATCCGGGCGGTAGGGACGTTCTTAAAAAGAGCGATTATAATTTTGCGGACGATTCCGCAAAGCTTATTAAGACCGAAAACCTGAATTCAATAGACGTTGATTCCGACGGATTTTTTTATGCGCTTGACAGCGGTGTTTATAACCGTATCTTTTGGTACGATAAGGAATGTAACCTTATGTGCGTATTCGGCGGAGGCACAAATTCGCAAACTCAAAAGGGAACGTTTTCAAAGGCGGATACGCTTGCAATAAACGGAACCGATATTGTGGTTTCCGATTCCGTGAACAAAAATATTACGGTATTTTCAATAACCGATTACGGTAAGGCTGTGCGAAAGGCTCAAACAGCAACCTTAAACGATAATTACAGCGAAACCGCCGAGGAATGGAAAGAGATAATAAAGCTTGATAAGAATAATCAGTTAGCATACAGAGGACTTGCAAAGGCCTACTATTCCTCTGGCGACTATGATAAGGCGCTTGAATATGCGAAATTAGGCGCGGATAAGGAAACCTATGCCGACGCGTTCGGTAAAGAAAGAACAAGATTTTTTGAAAAGAATTTTACCTTTGTTTTCTTGCTGGTAATTTTTATTGCCGCGCTGCTTACAGTGCTTATTTATATAAAGCGTAAAAAGAAAATCGTGCTTATTAAAAATGCAAAGCTTAAAAATATGCTTGAATGCATTCCGCACCCGTTTGAAAGCTTTAGGCTTGTTAAGGAAAAGGGCTTAGGCTCTTTGCCCTTGGCTACCGCCGTTTTAGCGGTTTATTATATTATTTTCGCAATAAGCGATAAGGCTTCGGGCTTTGCTTTCAACCGTTTTGACGCCGAGAATTATAATTCGTTTTACGTTTTGTTAAAAACAGTTGCGCTGGTTATGCTCTTTGTTTCGGCAAACTGGCTTGTATGCGTTTTAATGGGCGGTATCGGTAAATTCAAAGAAATTTACATTGTTACCTGCTACAGCCTGCTGCCTATAGTTTTTGCGCAGATCATTTATCTCTTAATGACGCATATACTTTCACCCGATGAATTTGCATTTATTACTATATTTAAAACAGTTTGTATTCTCTATACATTTTTCATTTTAGCCGTTGGCGTTATGAAGGTACATAATTACGAATTCGGCAAATACGTCGGCACAACCGTTGTTACGGCGATAGCGATGATTATAATCGTTTTCCTAATATTTATGGTTTGCCTGTTGGCTCAGCAGGTTTACGGCTGGATAGCAACAGTATTTACCGAAATAAGATACCGATAGAAGGGGAGTAGAGCAATTGAAAAACAGATTATTCAGAATATTTGCGCTTTTGGTAGCTCTTATAACCCTTTTAGGCTTGGCAGGCTGCGGAAATGATAAATCGCTTGTGACCTTTTTAAATTTCGGCGATCAAAGCTTTGATTCGGAGTATGTAAACGGCAAGGTATGTGAGAATGACAGATTTGAGCTTTATTGGGATAACTCGTTAAAGCGGGTAAGCTTTGCAGATAAGCAGAGCGGAGCGGTTTGGGGTCAAATACCTGCCGAGGCGCAAAACGGAGCTGCCGAGAACGGCGTTAAAAAGAAAAACCATCCGCAGCTTGAATCTGCTTTGCAGGTAAACTATCAAGACCCGAAATCCTTTGATGAAATTACATTGTATTCCTATACCGGAGCCGTTCAAGAGGGCGAAATTTACACCGAAAAGATCGATAACGGATTAAAGGTTATTTATGAATTTACCGAGTTTGATATAGCTGTGCCGGTTGAGTATACAATAGGCGAAGATTCCTTCGCGGTAACCGTTGATCCAAAGGAGATTGCGGAGGGAGAGGAGTATAAAGTAACCTCAGTAGCATTAGAGCCATTCCTATGCGGATTGAAAAACAACTCCGAAAACAGCTTTCTTTTCTTCCCAGACGGTTCAGGCGCAATTGTGGAGCCCGTAGGCGAGCAGGCGGTCGGGAACGTCGGCTCTAAGGAGGTTTACGGCGGTGATTCGGCTTACAGAAAATTCGGTACGTCTACAACCTCAGAGCAAATCAAAATGCCGATTTTTGCCGCTAAAAAGGGCGACAGTGCAGTGCTTGGGGTTATCTCGTCGGGAGCGCCGTCTGCAAGTATAAATTGGAATATCGGCTCAAACGACATCGGTTATTCAACCGTTTACCCATCATTCCGTATAAGAGGCTTTAAAAATATCGAAAGACCCGAAAATTTCATAACCACCACAACGCTCGGCAATTTTAAGGTTTTTGATAAGGGTATTTTAACCACGCCCGTTAAAGCGGAATATTTTGTTTTAAGCGGCGAAAAAGCAAGCGTTTACGGTATGGCGGAAAAATACCGCGATTATTTAAAGAAAAATTCGGGACTTGAAAAATCCGAAAATAAAGAGGTTGACGCAAGCTTTAAAATCATCGGCGCAACCCTTCAGCCCGATTTTATCTTAGGTATTCCCACAACAAAGCTTTTCCCCCTTACAACGGCGGCGGAAGCGGAAAAAATTGCAAATGAGCTGTCGGAAAAAATCGGCAGTAACATAAATTTAAACCTTTTGGGGTTCGGTCAAAGCGGAGTGGACGCACAAAAGGTTGCAGGCGGCTTTAAAACGACAGGCAAGCTTGGAAATATGGAAAAGCTTTATTCCGCGCTTGATAAAAAAGGTATAAACGCTTTCCTTGATTATGACGTTATAGCCTTTAATAAATCGGGCGGAGGTTTTTCAAAGAAGGACGCCGCGGTATATTCAAGCGGTATGAGTATAACATATACAAGCTTTGACACCGTAAGCAAGACCTCAAACAACGACAGATTTTATTTGCTTTCAAGAAGTAATTTAAGCCGTGCTGTTGAAAAAATAATAAAGGTTTCAGCCCAAAAAGGCGTTTCGGGAATTTCATTAAATTCTCTCGGCACTACGGTTTATTCCGATTATGCAAATCAGGAAACATATTTGGCAAACAATATGGAAAATGATGTTGCAAAGCTTTTTACCGGTGTTAAAAAGGGCGGATATAAGCTGCTTTCCACCTCGGCAAACAGCTATGCGGCGGTAAATGCAGACTATGTGAACGACGCTCCGATATATTCCTCGGATCATATCGCGTTCGACTTTGACGTTCCGTTTTATGAGCTTGTTTTCAAGGGCTACGTGCCGCTAAGCTCGGTATCTATAAATCTTTGTTCTGATAAAGAAGACGCGATACTTCGCTGTGCCGAAAGCGGAATTTCTCCTTCATACACGGTTTACGGCAATTTCCGAAAGGAGCTTGTTACAAACGATAATACGTTTATCTTCGGCTCAAGCTTTGACGGTATTAAGGAAGATATTTACAGCACCGTAAATAAAGCTAAGGATTATTTGAAGCTGACGGGAAATGCCGAAATCATAGGTTATGAAATAATAAATAAGGACGTCCGCATTACAAGGTTTGCAGGCGGCGGATACACGGTTGTAAATTACGGCGGGGCTCCTGTTGCTACACAGTACGGCGAGGTTGCTGCTAAAGGCTATATATACGGGAGGGAAGGATAATGAAAAAGCGCAAGGTCAAGGGCCTTGAAACCTTAAAATCCCGTTACGGATACATCTTTCTTGCCCCTTGGATAGTCGGTATGCTGATTTTCTTTATCGTGCCGATTGTACAGTCTGCATATTTTTCCTTTGCCGATATAACAATAGGCGATGGCGCCGTAACAAGATTTGTGGGGCTTGAGAACATCAAGTATTTGCTGTTTAAAGATACAAAGTATGTAAATAATCTTATTGCGGCATTTACGGATATGTTTATTTCGGTTCCGTTTATACTGCTTGTAAGTCTTATTTTAGCGGTGCTGCTGAACAATAAGTTCAGGGGAAGATTATTCTTCCGTTCACTGTTTTTCTTACCTGTAATAATTGCGGGCGGTTCGGTTTTGGACCTTTATTTAAGCGCGGCGTCCGGAAATGCCACAGAGGTTGCGGTCAATGAATCGGTTTCTTTCGGAATGGTCGATTTTTCGGCAATCTTCTCGGCGCTGAACCTTCCGGCTGCGGTTGAAACCTATCTTTCGGTAGGGCTTGATAACCTGTTTATGCTGGTTTGGCAAAGCGGAATTCAGATAATTCTGTTTATTGCGGGTCTCCAGTCGATTCCCGATCTGCTTTACGAGGTATCCGAGGTTGAGGGAGCGACCAAATGGGAGGAATTTTGGTTTATAACACTTCCGAGTCTCGGCAGAACAATGTTTCTTGTAATAGTTTTCACAATCGTTGAAAACATAACAAAAAGCAGCAACAAGGTAATAGAACAGGGCTATAAGTTTTTCAATTCACTGGCATTCGGCAGAGGCTCGGCGGCACTTTGGCTTTACTTCCTTGTTGTAGGTATAATTGTGGCGCTGATCTTATTTATCTACAATAAGAAGCTTTTAAGGAGGTGGAGTTAAATGACTTCAAAATCAGGTTACAGCAGTACGCTTCTCCGTCGAAAGGCTTCGGCCGCAATAATTTACTTAGCAAGGCTTTTGATCCTTACAATTGTAGGCTATATTGTTTTATACCCGTTCTTTTATATGCTTGTTACGGCGATAAAGGATATAGACGCAATGCTTGATGTAGAGCATATTTGGATCCCCGTAACCTACAGCCTTAAAAGCTTTAAGGAAATTTTCGAGCTGTTGGATTTCGGAACGGCTCTGAAGCAAACCTTCCTTGTTCAAATTTCAAGCGCGGCAATAGAAACCTTTGTATGCGCCTTCGTTGCATACGGTTTTGCGAGGTTTAAATTTAAGGGTAAGCCGATATGCACGTTTTTCCTTATACTTTCCTTGCTTGTTCCTATTCAGATGTACAGTCTTTCAATGTCTGTAAACTACCGAAATCTTCATTTATTCAACACACCGTTTGTATATTGGCTGCCGTCGCTTTTAGGCGTCGGTATCAGAAGCGGTATGATGATATTTATTTATCAGCAGTTTTTCGTTAATCTGCCTAAGGAATTGGAAGACGCGGCTTATATCGACGGCGCAGGTCCCGTGAGGACATATTTTTCAATTGCTTTGCCGTCGTCAAGCGTGGTTTTGGTTACGGTTTCGGTGCTTTCCTTTGTTTGGCATTGGAATGAATATTATCTCGCTTCACTTACCTTTTTATCCGATTCGGCGCCGCTTGCAATGGTTTTAAGCTTCCTTAAGGTCTATTTAAAGCAGGTCGGTATATACGAGGGCTGGCCGGAATATGCGTCCTTAGTCAGTGCGGCGTGCTTAATGTATGTAATAATTCCCCTTATACTCTATATGATTTTCCAACGGAAATTTGTCCGTTCAATAGACAGAGTGGGTATAACGGGATAAATTAAGGTAATATGCTCGAAAGAGCTATTATAAACGGCAGAATTTTATTCGGCTTAACAATACCGGCAAATATATTGTAACAAAGGAGATAAAATTATGAAAAAAGCATTATCAATTTTATTATCAAGCGTTTTACTGATGACGGTAATAATAGCGGTACCGTTCACCACCTCGGCTGCAACCGATAGGGAGATCGATTTAGAAAAATCGGAGTTATTGATTACCAGTGACTCCACTGCTATGAAATACGATAACGGGAAATTGGAGCTTTCTGCAGAACAGTATTATTGGGATACTAAACCCATAGGTGCAGTCGGCAGTAAATCAACATGGTGTAAAGAGATAGGCTTAAAATATGAGGACGGTACTTTAGCACAGCTTGAAAGCAGCAGGAAGTATGCGGTAACATTGAATTACACGTTTGTTAATAATAACGGGAACAACCAAGACGCACGCAATCTGCCGCAGATTGCCATCGGTTATGACGGTAACGGCTCATCAACCTCTAAAGGTGCGTTTTATGTAGCCGCCGTAAAAAATCATGCAAAGACCGACGCAGGAAGCA
>URGH01000068.1 GCA_900547305.1 uncultured Oscillospiraceae bacterium
GGGGTGGTATTGGCGGGGATAGAGTGCAGTCCGAAAATCTTTGATTTTCGAGCGAGCGGCATTCCCGTCCAAGAGCGTGTCGATTTTTTCGACACGCTCAAGCGCCAACCGATTTCTCGGTTGACGCATTTTTTATTGGATTTTAATTATTCCAAATTAAGTTTTTTTGAAAGGAAATGCCGCGTTATGCAAAAATACACAGCGGCGAAAATAAGACTGTAAACCGTGATTAAACCTAAGAAAGCCTGAAATGTACCGACTGATACTGTCAGATCGACATCTATGCTTCCGAACACAGCTATACTTATTGTCATAACAAACGTGTTTATTACCTGCACCGCGGCATAAAGGCATATATAAGCCACAACCGCGCCGCCTACCCTGCTTTTAAACTGCTGACCTATCGCGATAGCGGCGTAGAACATTAAAAGCGACTGGAACATACCTATAATAATCGCTATTATAAATTCTGCGGTCAGGCTTACAATTTGAGCGGCGATAAGATTTTGCCCCGCAAATTCAAAGCCGGTTTTCAGCACCTCAAAAATATCGTCGAGTACCTCCGTACCCGCACCCATTATGAGCAATGACGCGATAACCGCAATAAAATCGATTACAATAACCAAAACACCGCAAAGCAGCTTACAAATAATATGTTGAGTGGCGGTAAATGGCAAGGTAAAAGTCAAATACCCCTCGCCGGATAACAGGTTTTTGTAAAACCGCATTACCACAACTACCATACCCACAACAAAAACCGCTATTACCGAAAAAGCATAAACCGTTGTGCTTATACCCGCGGGAATTTGCAAAAGCGTGTTATCGGTTTTAATAAGCAAGGTTAATCTGCTTAAAAGCGCAAAGCCCAACACCGCCGCATATATGGGTAAAAGATTTCTGAAAAGTGAATACAGCTCGTATTTATAAAGCTTTTTTAACATCTGAATACCTCCCTGAACAGCTCGTCAACGCTCTTGCCCTCGCGCATACGTATGTTATCCACCGTGTCGCACAGCACCACGTCGCCGCGGTTTATAAATATAACGTCGCTTAATATCTGCTCAACATCCGCAATTAAGTGGGTGGATATTATAACCGTTGCGTTTTCGTTGTAGTTGCTTATTATCGTGCGCAGAATGTAATCCCTTGTGGCGGGGTCAACGCCGGCTATCGGCTCATCGAGCATATAAAGCTCCGCCTCTCTGCTCATTGCCAGAATAGGCGCAACCTTTTCCTGCGTTCCCTTTGAAAGGGTTTTAATTTTGCGCTTTCGGTCAATTCCTAAATTTTCAAGCATTGCGTCCGCCCGCTCGCGCTTAAAATCCGAGTAAAAATCGGCAAAGTAATTTATCATGCCGTCAACCGTCATCCATTGCGCCAAAAAATTCCTATCGGGCAAATATGATACTATTTTTTTAGTCTCCACGCCCACAGGCTTGCCGTCTATCAGCATTTCGCCCATGGTTGGGGTAAGCAATCCGTTCGCAATTTTAATAAGCGTTGTTTTGCCGCTGCCGTTGGGTCCCAAAAGCCCCACTATTCTGCCCTTTGCAATCTGTAAATTTACAGCCGACAAAGCAACCGCGTTTTTATAGACCTTTGAAAGACTTTTACATTCAAGAATGTTCTCCACAGTCAGTTCCTCCCTCATTCAGTACACTGTTCAAAGCCGACGAAATTTCGCCGCTTTCAAGCCCCAGGGCTTTCAGCCGCTCGGTAAATTCCCTCGTCTGCTTTAAAACATATTCGTTTTTAAGCGCCGATATTTTTTCGGTATCCTCGGTAACGTAGCGCCCCTCGCCCCGCTTTACATAAATTATTCCGCTTTCCTCGGCAGAGGAGAGCGCGCGCTGCATAGTGTTGGGGTTTACCCCTGCGGTAAGGGCTAAATCCCGCACCGCGTCCAATTTATAGCCCGGCGGATACTCGCCGCTTATTATTTTAAGAATAATAATATCGGCTATCTGCTGAAAAATAGGTTTATCGGTCGAAAAGCTCCAAGACACATTATCACCTCACTGTATTATTAAGCTAATACAATAATACAACATTAAATTTAATTTGTCAAGTGTTTCTGCGGAAAAATATTTGACAAACGCACACCGGTGTGCTATACTGTATTAAATTAAAGGAGCAAAGGCGCTCATAAAGGGATATAATTCTCTTTATGGGCGCTTAATTTTTAAACGGGGGAATTACAATGACCGAAAAGGGACTTTACCGACAGCAGTTTGAGCACGACGCCTGCGGTATAGGCGCGGTTGTGAATGTAGACGGTACAAAAAGCCACAAGGTGGTTGATAACGCGCTTTCTATAGTTGAAAAGCTGGAGCACCGAGCCGGAAAGGACGCCTCGGGCGAGACGGGCGACGGCGTAGGAATATTGGTGCAGATATCCCATAAATTCTTCAAAAAAGCCGCAAAGGAAATAGGTATAGACCTGCCCGGCGAGCGCGAATACGGCGTTGGAATGTTCTTTTTCCCGCAGGACACCTTAAAGCGCAATCAGGCTAAAAAAATGCTTGAGGTTATAGCCGAAAAAGAGGGCGTGGAGTTTTTAGGCTGGCGAGATGTGCCTACAAAAAGCGAAATTTTGGGGCAGAAAGCGCTCAGTTGTATGCCGCACATTATGCAGTGCTTTTTAAAAAAGCCCGAAGATACGGCTGAGGGGCTTGACTTTGACCGCAAGCTTTATATAATCCGCCGCGTGTTTGAGCAGAGCAATGATAATACATATGTCGCCTCATTATCAAGCCGTACAATAGTTTACAAGGGTATGTTTTTGGTGGGGCAGCTGCGCCGCTTTTACCTTGATTTGCAAAACGCGGCTTATGAAAGCGCAATAGCACTTGTACACTCGCGCTTTTCCACCAACACAACGCCCAGCTGGGAGCGCGCCCACCCGAACCGCTTTATACTGCACAACGGCGAAATAAACACCATTCGCGGCAACGTTGACCGTATGCTCGCGCGCGAGGAAACAATGGAAAGCGCCGTTATGGAAGACGATATGGATAAAATCCTGCCCGTGGTAAACGCGGCGGGGTCGGACTCGGCTATGCTTGATAACACGCTGGAATTTCTTGTTATGAACGGAATGGATC
Source organism: uncultured Oscillospiraceae bacterium (assembly GCA_900547305.1). Taxonomy (GTDB): domain Bacteria; phylum Bacillota; class Clostridia; order Oscillospirales; family Acutalibacteraceae; genus UBA737. The sequence goes on from URGH01000068.1 coordinate 3,105, forward strand.
TGCCGCTTGCCGTAATGGTTACTATCCCCGAGCCGTGGCGCAACAGCAAGACCATAACAAGGGCTAAAAGAGATTTTTACCACTACTACTCCACAATGATGGAGCCGTGGGACGGCCCCGCCGCCATACTCTTTTCGGACGGCGATACCGTAGGCGCGGTGCTTGACCGAAACGGGCTGCGCCCCTCGCGCTACTATATAACCGATGATAACACGCTTATTTTATCATCCGAAGTGGGCGTGCTTGATATTCCCGCGGAGCATATTGTTAAAAAAAGCCGCTTGGAGCCGGGCAAAATGCTGCTTGTGGATACTGCGAAAAAGCGCATTATATCCGATGAAGAATGTAAGCGCTACTACGCCACAAGAAAGCCCTACGGCGAGTGGCTTGACCAGAATTTGGTGCGGCTTTCCGACCTTAAAATGCCTAACTGCCGCATAGAACGCTACGATTCAAAGACCCGCGACAGGCTTTACAAGGCGTTTGGCTACACCTATGAGGATATGCGCAACGCCATTATTCCCATGGCGAAAAACGGCGCGGAGGCTACTGCCGCAATGGGCACGGATATTCCGCTTGCAATGCTTTCCGATAAGCACCAGCCGCTTTTTAATTACTTTAAGCAGCTTTTTGCGCAGGTTACCAATCCGCCTATCGACGCTATTCGCGAAGAGGTTGTAACCGATACCTGCGTTTATGTAGGGTCAGACGGCAATTTACTCAGCGAATCCGCCGCAAACTGCGGAGTCTTGGAGCTGCCCAACCCTATAATAACCTCTGCCGAGCTTGTGAAAATTAAGGCGATAAACCGCCCCGGCTTTAAGGTGGAAACGGTATCACTGTTATATTACACAAACACGCCGCTTGAGCGCGCGCTTGACCACCTGTTTGTGGAGTGCGACCGCGCTTATAAAAAGGGCGCTAATATACTCATACTTTCCGACCGCGGGGTTGATGAAAACCATGTTGCAATTCCGTCGCTTTTAGCGGTTTCGGCTATTGAGCAGCACCTTATACGCACCAAAAAGCGCACGGCGCTTTCTGTAATACTTGAAAGCGCAGAGCCGCGCGACGTTCACCACTTTGCAACGCTCTTAGGCTACGGCGCGCGTGCCGTAAACCCCTATTTAGCCGAGGAATGTATAACCGAGCTTATTGATAAAAAGCTGCTTGATAAGGATTACCACACCGCAATACGCGATTATAACAGCGCTATACTTCACGGCATTGTAAAAATTGCCTCAAAAATGGGTATTTCCACAATTCAGTCCTACCAGTCATCACAGATATTTGAGGCAATAGGTATAAGCAAAGAAGTAATTGATAAATACTTTACAAATACCGTAAGCCGCGTGGGCGGCATAGGTCTTGAAGAGATCAATGAGGGCGTTGAGTACCGCCACAGCCACGCTTTTGACCCGCTGGGGCTGGGGGTTGACACCACGCTTGACAGCTTCGGCGAGCACAAATTGCGTTCGGGCAATGATAAGGAAGACCATATGTACAGCCCCGAAACGGTGATAGCTCTGCGCGAGGCAACGCAGCTCGGCTCATATGAGCGGTTTAAGGAATACACCGCAATGGTGGATAACGAACGCCGCCCGCACACGCTGCGCGGCTTGCTTGAATTTAACACTGAGGGCGTAACGCCCGTACCGCTTGAAGAGGTTGAGCCCGCAAGCGAAATTGTAAAGCGCTTTAAAACCGGCGCTATGTCCTACGGCTCTATATCTCAGGAGGCGCACGAGTGTATGGCGATTGCCATGAACCGCCTCGGCGGCAAATCTAACTCGGGCGAGGGCGGCGAACGCCCCGAAAGACTGGGCACAGAGCGCGGCAGCGCAATTAAGCAGGTGGCTTCGGGTCGTTTCGGCGTTACAAGCGAATATTTGGTTTCGGCAAAGGAAATACAAATTAAAATGGCGCAGGGCGCAAAGCCGGGCGAGGGCGGACATCTGCCGGGCAAAAAGGTCTACCCGTGGATTGCGAAAACGCGCTATTCAACCCCAGGCGTATCGCTTATTTCTCCCCCTCCGCACCACGATATTTATTCGATTGAAGACTTAGCCCAGCTTATTTTTGACCTTAAAAACGCTAACCGCGACGCGCGCATTTCGGTGAAATTGGTATCAGAGGCGGGAGTCGGCACAATTGCCGCGGGCGTTGCCAAGGCGGGCGCGCAGGTGGTGCTTATCTCGGGTTACGACGGCGGCACGGGCGCCGCGCCCCAAAGTTCTATACACAATGCGGGGCTTCCGTGGGAGTTGGGGCTTTCCGAAGCGCATCAAACCCTTATTCAGAACGGGCTGCGCTCGCGCGTTATACTTGAAACCGACGGTAAGCTGATGAGTGGCAGAGACGTAGCGATTGCCGCCATTTTGGGCGCGGAAGAATTCGGCTTTGCAACCGCTCCGCTTATTACTATGGGCTGTATTATGATGCGCGTGTGCAACCTTGATACCTGCCCCTGCGGTATTGCCACGCAAAACCCCGAGCTTAGAAAACGCTTTTGCGGCAAGCCCGAATACGTTATAAACTTTATGATGTATATTGCCGAGGAGCTGCGCGAGATTATGGCAAAACTGGGCGTTCGCACGGTTGAGGAGCTTGTGGGGCGCACCGACCTTATAAAGGTGCGCGAAAAAACCGTTACAAAGCGCGCGGCAATGGCTGACCTATCGCAAATTCTTTACAGCGATAATTCCGCCGCACAGGAGGATAAGCATTTCAGAGCCGATAACGTATTTAACTTTGAGCTTGAAAAAACCGTGGACGAGGCGGTTATAATTCCCGCATTTAAAACGGCGCTTAAAACAGGCAAGCCGAAAGAAATTGATATTGACGTATCAAGCACCAACCGAACGCTCGGTACTATTTTCGGCTCGGAAATTACAAAGAAATATAAAAATACTTTGCCGGATGACACCTACACTATAAACTGCAAGGGCGGCGGCGGTCAGTCCTTCGGGGCGTTTATTCCGAAAGGGCTTACAATACGCTTGACCGGCGACAGCAACGATTATTTTGGCAAGGGCTTATCGGGCGGTAAGCTTATTGTAGCGCCCCCTGAAAACGCGAAATACAGAGCAGAGGAAAATATTATAATAGGCAACGTAGCGCTTTACGGCGCAACCTCGGGCGAGGCTTATATAAACGGTATTGCGGGCGAACGCTTTTGTGTGCGAAACTCTGGCGCATACGCCGTTTGCGAGGGCACAGGCGACCACGGCTGCGAGTATATGACGGGCGGCAGAGCCGTAATTTTAGGGCCTACGGGCAAAAACTTTGCCGCAGGTATGAGCGGCGGCATTGCCTATGTACTTGATGAAAACTACGACTTTTATTTGAGGCTTAACAAGGAGCTTGTTACAATGACGGGCGTAGAGGAAAAGCACGATATTGAAGAGCTTAAAACCATGATTGAAAAGCATGTTGCCGCCACAGGCTCGCCTAAAGGCACACGCATACTTCACGATTTTGCAAATTATCTGCCTTACTTTAAAAAGATAGTGCCGAATGATTACAGCCGAATGCTGCAGGAAATAAGCCGCTTTGAGGAAAAGGGTCTGCCCTATGAGGAAGCCGAGCTTGAAGCATTTTATTCGGTGCAGAAATAAGAAAGGGGAATAAAAATGGGAAAACCAACAGGATTTTTGGATTACGAGAGAGAAAACAATAAATCGGTAGAACCGCTTGAAAGAATAAAGAATTTCAATGAATTTCATTCCCCAATGCAAAAGGCGGAGCGCCAAAAACAAGGCGCGCGCTGTATGAACTGCGGCGTGCCGTTCTGCCAGTCGGCAATGAAACTCGGCGGAATGGTATCGGGCTGCCCGCTGCACAACCTTATACCCGAATGGAACGATGAAATTTTCGGCGGAAATTGGGAGTACGCCTTAGCGCGGCTTACCAAAACCGCAAGCTTCCCCGAATTTACGGGCAGGGTATGCCCCGCGCTCTGCGAGGCGGCTTGCTCCTGCGGGCTTTACGGAAGCTCGGTAACCGTTAAGGAAAACGAGCTTGCAATTATTGAAGAGGGCTACAAAAACGACTGGGTGAAGCCCCACCCGCCCGAGGTGAGAACAGGCAAGCGCGTAGCGGTGGTAGGCTCGGGTCCTTCGGGGCTTGCCTGCGCGCAGCGGCTTAACAGCCGCGGTCACAGCGTTACGGTTTACGAAAAGGACGACCGCATAGGCGGGCTTTTAATGTACGGCATACCGAATATGAAGCTTGAAAAGCAGATCGTTGACCGCCGTGTAAAGCTTATGACCGACGAGGGCATAGAGTTTAAAACCGGCGTGGACGTAGGAAAGGATATTTCCGCCGACGAGCTTTTAAAGACCTATGACGCGGTGGTGCTTTGCTGCGGTGCGGGTAATGCGCGCGACCTGAAAGCCGAAAACCGCGATATTAAGGGAATTTACTTCGCGGTTGATTTTCTTAAATCCACCACAAAGGCGCTGCTTGATAACGGGCTTAAATCGGGCTTTATATCCGCTAAGGGTAAGGACGTTGTAATTGTAGGCGGCGGCGATACGGGCAACGACTGTGTAGGTACCTGCATACGCCACGGCTGCAAATCGGTAACCCAGCTTGAAATGATGCCGAAATTACCCGACAGCAGAACTGATGCTAACCCTTGGCCGCAGTACCCGAGGGTGTGCAAAACCGATTACGGTCAAGAAGAGGCAATAGCCGTTTTCGGGCACGACCCGCGCGTTTACTGCACAACTGTTAAAGCCTTTGTGCCGGATGACGGCGGCAATATAAAGGCTGTGGTAACGGTTGAATTAAAGCCCGAAAGGGATGAAAAGACCGGCAGAACCGTTATGACGGAAATTCCCGGCAGCGAAAAAACTCTTGATTGCTCGCTCTTGCTTATAGCCGCGGGATTTTTAGGACCCAAGCCTTATATTGCAGAAGTCTTTGGGGCAGATACCGACGGGCGCAGCAATATTGCAACCGCTGAGGGCTCGTATAAAACAAGCGTTGATAAGCTTTTCACTGCGGGAGACTGCCGCCGCGGGCAGTCGCTTGTTGTGTGGGCGATAGCCGAGGGCAGAGCCGCCGCAAAGGAAATTGACGAATATTTAATGGGATATACAAATTTAGTATAATGAAATACCCGCATAGGCAAGCTGAAAACCTATGCGGGTATTTTAAATCATTCGGTAATTTAATACGACGATTGTCAACCTAAATTTATTTTTAGGTTGACAATTTCACTTTTATGATTTACAATATCACAAGTAAGGGGATGTTGTAATGAAAGAAAACACAAGAAAAAGAACATTAAATCTAATTATGGCTGCGCTTTTTACCGCCATTACCGCCGTGCTTTCGCAAACGGCTATACCTACGCCGTTTGATGTGCCGCTTACTCTGCAAACCTTTGCGGTGGCGCTTTGCGGCTATGCACTGGGCGTTAAATGGGGACTTGCCTCAATTGTTACATATATACTTTTAGGCGTGTGCGGCGTGCCTGTGTTTTCAGGCTTTAAGAGCGGCGCACAGGTGCTTTTCGGGGCTACGGGCGGTTTTATTTTCGGCTTTTTATTTCTGGCGGCGCTTTGCGGCACTGCGGGAATAATTAAAAATAAATATTTAAAAATACTGCCGGGGTTTTTCGGGCTTGCCGTTTGCCACCTTTTAGGCACGGCGCAGTATGCGGTTATTTACAAAATGTCGTTTATACCGTCGTTTCTGCTCGTTTCCGCTCCCTACCTTTTAAAGGACGCGGTATCTGTTGCGGCGGCGTTTTTACTGGCGGTTTATATTAAGCGGCTGTTTGTAAAGTTACATATATCGGCATAGACCGACCGCTTTAAATTAATTCAGGGAACCGAGGAATTTTTCAACCTCTCTGTTAAACTCAACGCTGTTTGTTTTTGCGATTGAATGACCGCCCTTTAAAAAGCACAGCCTTGAATCGGGCAGAGAAGAGGCTATAAGCTTTGTATGCTTTTCCTTTATTACATCAAGCGTTCCGGCAATTACAAGCACAGGGCATTTAATGCTTTCAAGCTCTTCGGGGCGTATATTCGGTTGCCTTGCCATTAAATAAAGCAATTCTTTGCGTCTTATCGCTCGGCGGCTGAAGCATGAAGCAAGCCCGAAAACGGCGTACAGCGCTTTGACAGGAATTAAAAAAGATTTTTTAAGCCCCGAGGGGAAAAGGTTTGCGCCGTTGAGCACCAGGCTTATGACCCTTTCGGGGTATTTTAGCGCAAAAATAACGGCGATATTGCCGCCGTCGGAAAATCCCAGTATATTTGCTTTTTTAATATTAAGGTTGTCAAGCAGGTTTAAAAGGTCTTCGGCAAAGGTTTCAAGGGTAAAGGGCTTGTTTCCGCGCGGGGATGAGCCGTGACCCCTCGTATCTACCGCTATTACGCGGTATTCCTTTGAAAAATGCTCGAACTGATTTACAAAATAGCCGCTGTTCTCTCCGTTGCCGTGGAGCAGAACAAGCGGCGTGCCGTAGCCCTTTTCCGTGTAATTAAGAGCAAAGCTCATTGTTGTTCCCCTAATGTTTTAATATGTTTTTTAAGAGCGTCAAAGGTTTTATCGCATATATTATGTTCAATTTTGCAGGCGTCAGCCGCGGCTGTTTCATCATCAACGCCGATCTTCTTTAAAAATTCGGTCAGCACATTGTGCCGCTCATAAATTTTACCCGCTATCTCCTCCCCCGCGTCGGTAAGGGTAATATACCCGCCGCCGTCAACCGTTATATATCCGCCCTCTTTTAAAAGACCTATCGCGCGGCTTACGCTCGGTTTTGAGAAATTCATATATTCGCTTACATCAATAGAACGCACACAACCGATTTTGCGGCTTAATATAAGTATTGTTTCGAGATACATCTCTCCCGATTCCTGAAGATGCATACTAACGCTCCTTTTAGGTTGTATATATTATATAATATCACACTGCGCGGTTTAAAACAAGTATAATTTGCGTTTAATATTTGCGGATTTCAAGGCTTGCGTCGTCGGTGCCCTTTTCAATTGAGCGTATTACAATATAGTAACCGTAATCGTCATCCACCTTAACATACACTCGGTCGCCCGTTTTTCTGCCCATAAGCGCCTTGCCCATAGGCGAAAAGCGGCTTATAAGCCTTTCAAGCGAATTTTGCCTGAGCGATGTTACTATGCGCACCTTTTCCACCGCGTCGTCCTCTTCAACATAGTATTCCACCGTGTCGAATATTCCCACTTCGTCCGGGCGGCTTTCGGGGTTTATGACCTTGGCGGTTTTAATCATATTGCGCAAATACCTTATTCGGCTTTCATTTTTGCCACGCTCGCGCTTTGCGGCGTGATACTCGGCGTTTTCGCTCAAGTCCCCGAAACTGCGGGTGAACTTTACTTCCTCTAAAATTTTAGGGCGTACCACCGTTATGCGGTATTCAAGTTCCTCCTTCATTTTGTCAATATCAACCTTGGTCAATTCATCGTACATAGCAATACCTCAACTTTAAAACGCCCCGCCGAAAAACGGCAAGGGGCGTTTTACTTTATATTTATTCCGCGTGCGTTTCTTCCGTTTCGCGGCTTTCGGTTTTCACCTCAACGGTTATTTCGTGGGTCATAATATCATCCGCCTTGGTAACGGTGATTACAAGATTTTTAAATTCCAGCTTATAGCCGACTTCCGGTATTGATCCGGTCATTTCGGTGAGCCAACCGTTTACGGTGGTCGCGTCGGTTTCAAGCTCATCGTCGTCTATCGAGAAATACTCCTTAAAGTCCTCAATAGACGCGGTGGAAAGCACACGGTATGAGTTATCCCCGATTTTTGAAAATTCGGTTATTTCCTCGTCGCGTTCATCCCATATTTCGCCCACAAGCTCTTCAAGAATATCCTCCATTGTAACAATTCCGGCTGTCTCGCCATATTCGTTAACCACAACCACCATATGCGCGTGGGTCTTCTGCATATCCTTGAAAAGTGAATCAAGGCTTACGGTTTCGGGCACATATTCGGGCTGATGAAGTATGGATTTAATGTCAAAATTCGGCTCTGTGCGCTTAATTAAATAATCGCGGGTGTGAAGTATACCCACTATATGGTCAATATCGTCGTTATAAACCGGTATGCGCGAATAGCCCTCCTCGTCAATAAGCTCAATTATTTCCTTATCGGTACTCTCAAGCGAGACGGAAACAATGGACTTGCGCGAGGTCATAACATTTTCTGCGGTAAGCGTATCGAGCTTGAAAACGTTTTTAATATACTCAATATCGTTTTCATTAAGCGAGCCCTCGTCCGCTCCCGCGTCAAGCATAAGCACAATATCTTCCTCGGAAACGGGTTCGTCCTTTTCGCGCGGGTCAATGCCTATAAGCCGCAGCACCGCGTTTGTTGAAACGGTCAAAAACCAAATTATCGGTTTCAGTACCGCCGCTAAAAACGAAATAATGCCGCAAACGCCGTTTGCCAGCTTTTCCTTATGCTTCATTGCTATTCTTTTGGGAACAAGCTCGCCCAAAATAAGCGTAAAATAAGAAAGAATAATTGTTATAAGCACTACCGATACGGTATTAACGGTGCCTGTGTACTTTTCGGAAATTCCGAAAGCATTAATAATCTTAGCCGAAAAGCCCTCTGCAAAGTTATCCGCCGCAAAAGCCGAACCCAAAAAGCCCGCTAAGGTAATGCCTATTTGAATTGTGGAAAGGAAACGCGTGGGCTCTTCAATTATTTTCAGCATTTTAGCGGCCTTTTTATCGCCCTCTTCCGCCTGCGCGCGCACCTTTTTCTCGTTTATGGATATTACCGCTATCTCTGTAGCGGCGAAAAATGCGTTAAGAAAAATAAGTATAAGCTGTAATAACAGTTGTTTTAACATTTGTAAGAATTTACCTCCGTTTTTAATTCATATATCGTTTGCACGTTTTCTCAATTGCGCATTTGACGCCCGGCAACCGAGGTATGAATTTTATACGCGCGGTAATTCTTTAAATACAATTCCCTGCTACTTCGGGGAAGCGGATCCACAAAACCATCTCCTTTAAATATATATACATTTCAATTATACATAAATCACGGTAAAGAAACGGTAAAGATTTTATTGCAAACCGCTGTTTTATGCTGTATAATATAATCGGTGGTAAATATGAGCAATAATAAATACAAAATTTTAATTGCCGATACGGATATAAAGGCACGCAAAGAGCTGTCGGAACTGCTTGAAAGCAACGGATATAAGGTTATAACGTCGGCAACCGCGGGTGAGACTGCGCTGATGTTAAAGTCCTACACGCCCGATGTTATAATTTCCGAATTATTCCTGTCCGGCATGGGCGGAGCGCGCCTGATTGAGGAAATAGAAAAAATATCGGCCGCACCCGTAATAATCCTCTCACATATCGGCAGCACAGCCGATAAGGTTGCGGCGCTTGACGCGGGAGCAAACGACTATATATCAAAACCGTATAGCCCGTTGGAGCTTTTGGCTCGGATACGGGTAGCCATTCGGAATAACTACAGACTATTAGGCGGCGGAAAAGGTGAATTTGCAAGCCGCATATTAAAAATCAATTACGCGGCGCGCCGCGTTTTCGTGAACGAAACAGAAATAAATCTTACGCAAAACGAGTATAATATCTTGGCTTTGCTGACCCTTAACAGCGGCAAGGTTATGACATACCGAGAAATTATCAAGGCAATTTGGGGAGATTACTCAAACCGCGGCAGCATAAAAAGGCTGCAGGTCAACATTGCCAACATACGCAAAAAAAGCGATACGGAAAACCTGATTATAAACGAACCCGGCGTTGGCTACAGAATAGACCGCGAGTAGAATGTATTAATCTTCTTTTAATTTATTTTCAAAAATGTAGGTTTGTCAAACATATTGGACAGCGAACTCGGAGGGAGAAAGCCAGAGGAG
>URGH01000069.1 GCA_900547305.1 uncultured Oscillospiraceae bacterium
CTTGCAAAAATGAACGCAAAGCCGCAATCTAAAAGGCGGCGAGCGAAACCGCGGCAGGTTCGAGTCCTGTCACACTAAGGAGATTTTTATGTCATTTTTCAGCACAACACTCGGAAAGCTTATTATCACCTTTTTAGTTTCAATGGTTCCCGTAATCGAGCTGCGCGGCGCAATACCCATAGGCGTGGGTATGGGTCTGCCCTACTGGGCGGCAATACCCGTAGCTATTGTGGGCAACCTTGTTCCCGTGCCGTTTATTATTATATTCATTAAAAAAATATTTGCCTTTATGCGCGAAAAAATGCCTAAGCTAGACGGGCTTGTAACCCGCCTTGAAAATAAGGCGAACAGCAAATCCGAAACGGTGCAGAAATACGCATTTTGGGGATTGTTTATCTTTGTTGCCATTCCGCTGCCCGGAACAGGCGCATGGACGGGCGCGCTTATTGCCGCAATGCTTGAAATGAAGCTGAAAAAAGCATTCCCGTCAATCGCGCTCGGCGTGCTTACCGCAGGGGCTATAGTTACGTTTGTAACATACCTTGTGCCCATAATAGCGCGGTTTTTCGCATAGGTGACCGCCCATGCCGCTTTGCGAAAACCCCGTTTATATTCACGAGCCCACGCCGCTGCAATGCGGGCAGGCGGTGCTTGCCATGCTCTCGGGAGAAACGGTTGATAGAATAATAGAAATTGTCGGCACCGAGCGCGAAACCGACCTTAAAATGATGTATTCCGCGCTGGATAAGCTGGGCATTACATACGAAAAAAGCCGCGTTCAGATAACGCGGCGTGAAGAACTGCCCGAAATATGCTTTTTAAGCCTTGAAACACCGCGCTGCTGGCATTGGTCGCTGTATTTCAAGGGAAAATTTCTCGACCCCGAGCACGGCGTGCTTGATGATTTTCCCGAATCGGGCAGAAAGTATTATTGGAAAATAATATCCGATGATATTTAAGGCGAATATATCTTTTCGGAAAAGGACGGCGAATTTATATGAAAAAGAAAAAAGAAATTGAAAATTTTTATAAATCGCTGTCGTTACTTAACGATGATATGGACTTAACCGATTTGACCGAACGTTAATTTTTACAGCGTGTTTAATTAATATATTCGGGAATAGGTAAAAAAACCAAAAAGGCTCCCTTGTGTAAAGGGTGCGGGTGTCCGGTGGACACCTCTGCGAAGCAGAAGCACCGACCGAAGCGGCAGCCGAGACGGTGGCATGCGTAAGCTATGACTGAGGGATTGTTGCAAGCCAAGCATTAGAAAGAATACTCCCCTCTGTTTCGGCAAAGCCGAACAGAGGGGAGCCTAAATAACGAAGAGTTATTTGTTCCTCGCCCATGAAACAGGGGCGAGGGCTATTATTATCGGGAAAATTTCAAGGCGACCGAGCAGCATTGCAAAGGAAAGCACTATTTTTGCAAACGCCGAGTACCCGCCGAAGCTACCTGCCGGTCCTACCGCAGCGAAACCGGGACCTACGTTATTAAAGCAGGTGACTGCGGCGGTAAAATTGGTTTCAAAATCAAAGGGCTCAAAGCTTAAGGCTAAAAATATTGCAAGCAGGCAGACAAAGTAGATAAGAAAATAGTTACTTACTCCCTTGCGGGTGTGGCCGTCTACCGTTTTGCCCTCAAATCTTAAAGAAGACACCGAGCGCGGGTGGAGCATACGCTTTACCTCATTGCTTATAAGCTTGAAAAGCAGAACTATGCGTGATACCTTAATACCGCCGGCGGTAGAGCCCGCGCAGCCGCCTATAAACATAAGAATGAGCAAAATATTTTTCGATAAATTGGGCCAAAGGTTAAAATCGGTTGTTGCGTAACCGGTGGTGGAAATAATTGAAGATACCTGAAACGCCGCCGCACGCACCGTTTCCTCTGCGCCGACGAATAAATGACGGATATTCCAGGATATAACGGCAATCGAAGAAGCAATTATTCCCAAATATGCCCAAAGCTCGGTGCTTGTAACCACTGCCTTGAATTTGCGTAAAAGCGCCAGATAGTATAAATTGAAGTTAACGCCAAAAAGCACCATAAATACGGTTATTACCCACTGAATATAGGGGGAATAGCCCGCAATGCTGTCCCGCTTTATACCGAAACCGCCCGTACCCGCAGTGCCGAAGGCGTGCAGCAGGCTTTCAAAAAACGACATGCCGCCGAAAAGCAGCATAATCGTCTCAATAACCGTCATACCGATATAAATGAGATAGAGTATAAGCGCGGTGTCCTTTATTCGCGGCACCAATTTACCTACCGTGGGGCCCGGAATTTCCGCCCTTAAAATGTGTATGGGGCGCTCGGAAACGTTGGGCAGTATTGCCATAACGAAAACGATTATTCCCATACCGCCGACCCAGTGGGTAAAGCTGCGCCAAAAAAGTGCCCCGTGGGAAAGCACCTCAACATCGGGTATAACAGACGAGCCGGTGGTGGTAAAGCCGCTGACGATTTCAAAAAATGCGTCGGCATAGGAAGTTACCGCGCCGCTGAGCACCAGCGGCACAGCCCCCACAAGCGAGAGCATTATCCAGGTAAACGCCACTATTATAAAGCCCTCTTTTGCGTAAATAACGTGGGTTCTCGGTTTTAGAAAATATTTCGGCAGCAGCCCTAACGCAAGGCTTATTGCCGCCGAAATTAAAAAGGCAAGCCAGGTTTGTCTTTCGCCGTAAATCACGCCTACTATTGCGGGCAAAAGCAGCAGCGCCGCCTCAACGCGCAGCACAAGACCCACCGCGTTAATAATCATTCTGCGATTCATAAGCGGTTACCTTTGCCTTTCCACAATTTCGGAAAGCTCGTTTAAACGTCTTCCGGCGGAAATAATAACCACCCTGTCGCCCGGGCGAATCATATCGTCGCCCGTGGGGATTATGCTCTTTCTGCCGCGGATTATTCCCGCAACCAATATATTGGGCTTTGTGGGCAACTCTTTAAACGGAATGTTTATTATACTGCAATCGGCGCTCACCTTAAATTCAAGCGCCTCGGCATTGCCGTTCATAAGCTTATAAAGCGTTTCCACCTTACTGCCGAGCGAGTTTTCAAGCGCTCGGGCATATTGCACGGCAACGTCTGCCACCGTTTTCATTGGGGACGCTATTGTGTCTATTCCCAGCCTTGTTGCGGTGCCCATAAATTCGGGGCGGTTTATTTTTGCTATTACCTTGGGCACGTTCTGCTGTAAAGCGAAATACGAAAGCAATATATTTTCTTCGTCAAGCCCCGTAAGCGCCGCAAAAGCGTCAACATTGCGTATGCCCTCTTCAAGCAGCAGCTCCTGGTGCGCCGCGTCGCCGTTTATAATAACCGCCTCGGGCAATATTTCGCTGAACTCCTTGCAGCGTTCCCTGTCGGCGTCTATAATCTTAACGGCGTTGCCGCCCGAAATCAGCAGCCTTGAAAGATAATATGAGGTTCTTGTAGCCCCGAGCATCATAACCGTGCGCGCCTGCTTTTGCAGAAGACCTAATTTTTTTAGTAACTTAGGTATACCGGTAGAAGACGCGGTTATACCTATCTTATCCCCGCTTTTAAGCACAAAATTACCGTCGGGTATATATAGCTCGCCCCCGCGCTCCACCGCGCAGATAAGGAAATTATCGGGGTGCTTTTTGCGCAGCTCCGTAAGGCTCATACCGTCAAGCGGGCTGTTTTCCTTTAAAACCAGTTCCACCATTTCAAAGTTACCGCGGGAGAAAGTCTCCACCTTAACGGCAGAGGGCAGCTTTAAAACATTGAAAAGCTCCCGCGCCACAAACTGCTCGGGATTTATGGTCATTGAAAGGTCAAGCTCCTTTTTAAGGAAAGCAAGGCTTTTATCGTTATATTCGGGTCCGCGTATGCGCGCTATTGTGTGCGCCGTGCCCATGCGCTTAGCCAAAAAGCAGCTGAGCATATTAAATTCATCAGAACCCGTAACGGCTATCATAAGCTCGCAATTATCCGCTCCCGCCTCAAGCAGCGCGTCGGAATCGGTTCCGCTGCCGCAAATTGTCATAACATCGTAAATATTGGAAAGCTCGGAAACCACGTCCGGATCGTTATCCATTGCGACTATTTCGTGTCCCTCGGATAAAAGCGACTCAACTATGGTGCACCCCACCTTACCGCAGCCAACTACTATAATTCTCATATTTCATCCCTTAAAAATGATTATTTATCGACAAAGCTCTTTTGCCAAAGCGTCGATTTTTTCGCTGCTGTCATCATTAAGAGCTGACGTTACGGTGACGGTCGTATCGGTAAATGCTATATTTTTGCTTTTTTCAAATGCGGCGCGCATTTTCTTTGCGGCTATGGGCGCCCACGAGCCGTTTTCAATAAGTCCTATTGTGCGGTTTTGGTAATTGCGTTCGCAAAGCGCGTCAATAAAATGCTTCATAAAGGGGAAAACATCGCCGTTATAGGTAGGCGACGCCAGCACCAGCTTGCCGTAGCGGAAAGCGTCCTCAACCGCCTCTGCCATATCACACAGCGCAAGGTTATTCATAGCCACCTTCGGGCAACCGAGGGCTTTAAGCCGCTCCGCCAGTAATTCCGCCGCCTTTTCGGTGTTGCCGTAAACCGAGGTGTAGGCAATGCACACGCCCTCGCTTTCAACCCCGTAGGAGGACCATGTGTTGTAAAGTCCTATATAATAGCCCAAATTTTCATTCAGCACAGGTCCGTGCAGCGGGCATATTTTTTCAATATCAAGCGCAGCCGCTTTTTTGAGCAGCGCCTGCACCTGCGCGCCGTATTTGCCCACTATGCCGAAATAATATCTTCTCGCCTCGCACGCCCAGTCCTCATCGGTATCAAGCGTGCCGAATTTGCCGAAACCGTCGGCTGAAAAAAGCGTTTTATCCTTATCGTCATAAGTAACGGTAACCTCGGGCCAGTGCACCATGGGCGCAAAAATAAACTTTAATTCCCGCTCGCCGAGGCTCAGTGTATCGCCGTCGTTTATTACAAGCGTATTTTTGCAAATTCCCTTGCCGAAAAAGTTATCCATCATAGCAAAAGCCTTGGCGTTTGCAACAACCGCGGTTTCGGGGTATTCCCGCAAAAAGTCGGTAAGGCTTGCGGAATGATCGGGCTCCATATGCTGAATAACAATGTAATCGGGCTTTTTATCGCCCAGCAGCTTTTTGATATTTGCGAGCCACTCGGCGGCAAAGTGTTTATCCACCGAGTCCATAATAACGGTTTTTTCATCGGCTATTATATACGAGTTGTACGCCATGCCGTTCGGCACAAGGTACTGCCCCTCAAAAAGCTTTATTTCGTAATCGTTTACACCTACATAGTGTATTCCTTTTTCAAGTGTCATTTTAAAGCGCTTCCTTTTTATTTTGTTTTTTCTTCGGTTTCCTTTTGCGGCTCGCTGCCGTCCTCAATTGTTACATTATCAAACGCGTTTGTAAACATATCCGTATCGTAACCGTCGTCCTCCGCGTCAAACGGCGGCTTTACAATGCGTATTATAAGCATAACCGCAAGCACAACGGCGGCGATTATAACCGCGATTATTCCTATTACTATCACCTTAGCGTTAGCGGAAAGCGAAGCAAAACGCGCCGCAAAGCCCGCACCCTTTTGGGGCGCTTCGGCACTTACATCGCTTAAAGTAAATTCGGGGCAGCGCTGTAATACATTTTCGCGGCTGTCGTAGCGGTAGGTTGCAAAATTCTTTTCAAAAAAGCAGTAGGTGTAATAAAAATCGGTATAGCCGTCGTCGGGGCTTTTGTAAGCCGAAATATCAAAATCGCCTATTTTAACGCTTGACTGATAAAAGCCTGCGGGAACGGTTTTTCCCTCGGGTATATCAGCGAATATATAAGTATTATTGCCGAATGTCGCGTATTTTAACTTTTTAAATGTTTTTCCGTCCGATTCCAGCGTGTAGGGCTGGTAGCTTTCGCTGTTTTCGCCCTTTAAATAATAAAGGGTGAAGTTCGCGTCGGTATCCTGCGCCGCGGCAACCTCTGTTTCGCCATATGTAACGGTATTCGCCTTAAAACCGTTAGGCAGAGTAAAGCCGGAAAGATCGGTTGCCACCGAATATTTCACGCCGTCTATAACCGTGCTTTTTTCGGGCTCGTCGGTATTATCCTCAGGCTTGGTCTCGCCGTCAAGCTCCTCCCCCTCCTTTAGGCGGGTTATAACTATTGTATAGGTTTTCTGTGTACCGTTTTGCGCCGTGACGGTTACGGTGCGGGTGTTTTTGCCTACTTCAAGAGCTTCTTTTCCGCCTACGGCAACGGTTGCTTTACCGTCGGTCGCGGTGGCGTATACCTTGCAGGTAGTCACCTCATATTTAACCTTTGCGGTATAGCTTGTTCTGCCGGTAGAAAACCCGGGGGTCAGCGTTCCGTTGCTTATTGAAAGCGATTTAAGCGTTGCAACGCCGGGCTTTGCCGCGTCGGAAACGGTAAGTGTAGCAGAGGCTTCGGGGGCAGCCGGAGCTGGCCCCGAAGTTTGCTGTGCACCGGTCACCCATTTGCCGCCAAGCACTCGTATTTGACAGGCACCGGACTTTATAGCTTTAAAAGTAAAGCTGAATTCTGCTTTTTTCTCACCCGGATCGGTTCGGAATGATATCATTCCACCACCCGCACTTATTAAATCAGTAGACTTGACGGATGTTGACGAGTATTGCAGAACTTCTTGATTATATTTCACCGAAGATTCAAGAGCATATATTACATCTGAAGAATTAAATCTTACATAAACGGTTATATCCTGACCGACAGAACACTTTTGTTTGTCGAATGATATTGTAGCACCATCTGCACTAACCTGTAAAAACATAATTGATAAAGTACAAGCACATAAAACTAAACTTATTATGCTTTTTTTGAACAATTCTTTCATATTCATTCCTCTTTTAAGTCAAAGTAATAACACCCATTAAGTGTCTTTTAATATTTGCCAAATCCATTATATCTATTACGCCGTCTCTGTTTGTATCTGCACCGATTAAATCTGTGCCTTTGAGGGTAATAACTCCTAACAAATGTCTTTTAATATTTGCCAGATCCATTATATCTATTTTTGAGTCCCCGTTTGTATCACCCCGCATAATTTCTTTCGGCGGTGCGTCGCCGCCTACGGTAAGCGTACAGGCAACATCGGCTTTAACGTTAATTGTATAATCGGTTGTATAGCCCGATTCCGCCTTTACCGTAAGCACCACGGTGTTATCGCCTTTTTTAAGACTGAACGACTTCGCCCCCGCGTATGACGCGCCTGACGGCACGGTATAGGCAATATTCGTATCCCCCGAAACTCTTAAATCGTATTCATATCTGAATTCCGTCATAGAGTAGGAGGGTGTAAGCCCCGCAACCGAAAGCGAGCTGAAATAATAGTTGTTGCGAAGATTGTTTTGCTTAGGCAAAACGGTGGCGGCGCCGGTATTTTTATACACGGGAATCGAAAAGCTCACCACGGCTGATTTATCCCCCGTATACGCGGATGAAAGTATTTTACCCTTGGAAGAAGCGTCATGTACCGCGCCCGCATATTCATGCCATATTGAGTTCGGATTTTTAATATTGAAATCCATATAGTAATATGTATTCTGACCGACTTTTATGTATCCGTCGCTGCAAAATTCCGCGCCGCCTATAATCGCCTTTTCGGGCGAATTCCAGCCGTGTTCCTTGGCGTATGTCAGCGCTCCTTTAATTTTTGCCGCTGTGCTGTTTCCCGTTGCGTTTATATTAAAATAATTGTAATACCCCTCATAGCCCGGATATTTGCCCGATATAAAGGGTGAATTCCCGTTGTTTTTGCCTATTTCCTGCAATATTTTTGAGGCCATAACATATGGGCTGTAAGAGGTCTCCTTTGCCGCTTTCATAATGTAGGATACATATTTGTCGGTATCGAGAAATGTTCCCTTTACTATTTTGCGGACTCCCGCCTCGTTTTGCTTTGTCGGGTCGTAGCCCTGCAGCATAAAGGTAAACACCGTATCCGTGCTTAAAAAGTTGCGCGGGTCCATATAATATTTTATTACCTCGCGCGAAGCGACATTCCAATCGGTATCGTGCATTACCCATTGATTTTTGCCGTAATCGTAAGCGCCGGGACCCATTGAAAGCCACGATTCATACGAGGTTCTTATAAGCTTTCTTGAAATTTCAAGCTGTACCGCCTCGTCAAGGGTTAAATTTACATTATCCGCGTGGAACTGCCAGTTCGGGTAAACCGCATGCAGCGCCTTCAAAGCGCTGTGATAGCTCGACGGGAACGCTTTAAGCTGCTCCTCAAAGTCTTTATCGGCAGTCTGTTCAATTATCTGCACATATTCGGCATATATATATCCCGTAACGCCGTTATACGTTACATAATACCATAAATCGCCGTCGGGATCCCGCTTTTCCCCGTTTACGGTTACCGTAGCATATGATATGTCTCTCATAATTATTTCGCTTTGGGTTCCCGCGTCCCTTCTCATTCGAACGCCCGTTGCGTTGACATATCCGATCCTCGCCGCAGCCGCGGTTACAATCACGCAGCCGAACGCCGTTATTATAAGTATTACAAGCGACAAAACTATACATGAAAATCTGCGCAATCCGTTCATGGTTTACTCCTTTCTGAGCATACTGCGTATATACTCTTCTATTATATATTTTCCGACATGTTCTGTCAATATTTTCAGACGTAAAAATGTTAAAAAGCTGTTAAACTTGTTCAAATTTTGTTCATAACTGCATGAAATTACTTGCCTATACTGAAATCAATGAGAAAGGGGCGATGAAAATGTTTCAAACAGTATTCAAGCGCTACGAAAAGAAGTATATTATAGACGGCGGGCAGTATGAGGAGGTTAAAAATTACCTGACCTACAACGCCGTGCCGGACGAATACGGCAAAAGCCGCGTTTGCAGCCTTTATTACGATACACCCGATAACAGGCTGATACGCGCGTCGCTTGATAAGCCGATATATAAGGAAAAGTTGCGGCTGCGCAGCTACGGAGTGCCGACTGCCGGTAAGCCCTGCTTTTTAGAGCTTAAAAAGAAATACAATGGCATTGTTTTTAAAAGAAGAATAAGCGCGCCGTATAAAGATATTAAAAGCTATATGGCGGGAGAAGACAGCGGAATTGAAAACAGTCAGATTTTAAAGGAAATTGATTATTTCAAACGATTTTACGGGGATTTAAAACCCGCCACGGATATTTTTTACGACCGCGAGGCGTTTTATGACCGAACAAACCGAGAAGTGCGCTTAACCTTTGACAGCAACATTTTGGCGCGCGGCTGGGATTTAGACCTTGAAAACGGCATTTACGGCGAACGGGTGCTCGAAAACGGGCTGTATATTTTAGAAGTAAAAACCGCAGGCGCTATGCCTATGTGGATTGCGGAAATGCTTAACGAATTTAAAATTTACCCAACATCCTTTTCAAAATACGGCACGGCGTATAAAAACGGGCTGCTGACGCGTGAAAACAAAAAAATAATAACATTTGGAGGCGAATACTGTGCTTGACAGTATATTTTCAACAGTAATAACAAACGGAATAACCCCGGGGGCTTTCGCGGCGTGTACCGTGGTATCATTGCTTGCGGGACCGGCGCTCTCGCTCAGCCATATGTTTAAAAACAGCTGCTCAAAAAGTTTTGCTATTGCGGTGGCGCTGCTGCCCTTTACGGTGCAGGCGGTAATAATGCTTGTAAACGGAAACCTCGGCACGGGCGTAGCGGTTGCGGGCGCGTTTTCACTGGTGCGTTTTCGCTCATCCCCCGGCAGCGCAAAGGAAATTATCGGCGTTTTCACGGCAATGGCGGCGGGGCTTGCCTGCGGCGTGGGTTATATAGGCGTAGCAATAATTTTCGTAGCCTTAATTTGCGGTGCTAATATTATTTACACCATGAGCCGCTTCGGCGAGCAGCCCGATAATGTGCGTGAGCTTAAGGTAACCATACCCGAAGACCTTAATTTCACCGGCGTGTTTGACGATATTTTTGAAAAGCTTACGGTATCACACAAGCTGCGCCGTGTTAAAACCTCGAACATGGGCAGTCTTTACCAATTAACCTACACCTTAGAACTTAAAAACCCCGAATGTGAAAAAGAACTTATTGACGAAATGCGGTGCAGAAATGGCAACCTTGATATTGTGAGCAACTGCCGCGCCACCGTTACAGAGGAGCTGTGATGTCTTATGAAAAAAACAGTTATACCTGTTTTGATTTTATGCGCCTGTCTGCTGCTTTCCTCCTGCGGAAAGAAAGATACGGCAAGCGGAACGAATAATATAAATAATATGTCAGCGGTGACCGAAATTTCCACCGACGATATGGATTTTGAATTTTCAAATAAGGATACGACCTACGATTACGACGAATCGGAGGCAACAATTATAAAGGACAGCGAAAAGGCGGTTAAAATAACCGCCGAGGGCACTTATGTTGTAAGCGGCGAGCACGAGAGCATTACCGTATCCGCTCCCGATACCGCAAAGGTGCGTATAATTTTGAAAAACGCGACCGTTTCCAATACTTCGGGACCCGCGATTTATATAGAATCGGCAGATAAGGTATTTATAACCGCCTGCAAGGGCACAACCAACACCCTATCGGACGGCACTTCGTACACGGGCGATTTTAAGGATACCAACATTGACGGCGCAATATTCAGCAAAACAGACCTGACCATAAACGGCGAGGGCACGCTTAATATCACGGGCAACTACAAGTGCGGCGCTGTTTCAAAGGACGACCTTATAATATGCGGGCTGAACATTACAGTTAAAAGCACAGGCTGCTCGCTTGAGGGCAAGGATTGCGTAAAGATTAAAGACGCGGCGATAACCGTATCCTCGGGCGGGGACGGAATACGCTCCACCAATACCGAAAAGGCAAATAAAGGCTTTGTGTATATTGAAACGGGGAATATAGATATAACCTCGGGCAACGACGGCATACAGGCGGCAACCGTTTTAAAAGCGGCTAACGGAAGCATTAAAATAACCGCGGGCGGGGGAGCGACCGCTGCAAAACAAAGCACAGGCGGCAGAAATATGCCGGGCTTCGGCGGCAGCACCCAAACCACCGACGACGAGGAAAGCACCAAGGGCTTAAAGGCGGGCTCACTTATAGTAATTGACGAGGGCAGCTTTGAAGTAAGCTCAAAGGACGATTCCTTCCATTCAAACGGCGATATTGAAATTAACGGCGGCAGCTTTACCGCCGCCACGGGGGACGACGGCTTCCATGCCGACAGCAACCTTATTATAAACGGCGGCAGCATAACCGTAAGCCGCTCATATGAGGGTTTAGAGGGTCAAAATGTAACGATAACGGGCGGCAATATTGATATAACCGCGAGCGACGACGGAATCAACGCCGCAAGCCCGTCGGCCTCGGGTTCATCAACAGACAGAAGACCCTGCAACAGCGATTCAAACTCACTTATTACAATCAGCGGCGGGTATATACTTGTTAACGCCTCGGGCGACGGAATCGATTCAAACGGAAACATTGTAATAAGCGGCGGTACGGTGCTTGTAAGCGGACCGACCGATAACGGAAACGGCGCGTTTGATTACAACGGCGAGGCGACCGTCAGCGGCGGCACGGTAATACTTTGCGGCAGCTCGGGTATGGCGCAGGGCTTTTCGGATAAATCGGAGCAGGCATCATTTATGTATACGCTTGACAGCAACGCGTCAGCGGGCAGCAGCGTTGCTCTGACTGATGAAAAGGGCAATGTTATAGCCTCGTTTATTCCCGCAAAGCAGTATAACAATATAGTAATAACCTCTCCCTCGCTTAAAAACGGCGGCAACTATAAGTTAGCCATAGGCGGCACGGTATCGGGAGCGGATAAAAACGGCTGTGCCTCTTCGGGCAGCGTTTCCTCCGCTGCGCAGACCCTTGATATTAAGCTGACAGGTATTACCACCACTTTCGGCAATGGCGGAATGTCAGGCGGTAATATGGGCGGCGGAAATAAAGGCGGCGGCTTCGGCGGAGGTCAGGCGCCCGATACAAACGGCAGCGCACCCGAAAAACCCGACGGCGATAACAGCGGAACCCCGCCCGAAAAGCCGGATGGCAATAACGACAGCATGGGCGGCGGAACTCCGCCCGAAAAACCGAACGGTCAGATGAGCAATTTTTAAATGCGTTCCGTTAAAACGCAAAAACGCGACAGCAACCGTAAGGAAGCTGTCGCGTTTTTTGTACGAATTTTGGATATGTCTACGAACCGTCGCATCATTTAAAAGCCGATTTTATGATATGACTTTATATGTAAAGTTCGGAGTTTCATTATGAACATCATCAAAAACCTCTAACATCAATTTACACTCATCCCGCAATTCTCTTTTCATGGAATAAAATCCGTAAAGTTCTACCAAAAAATTCTCACGTTCATAAAATAGACCGTCCAAACAATCCCAAAGAGCGTCCCAATTTTCTCCGTAATATTCCGGCAGTCCGAATTTTTCTTTAGGCTGACAAGAGCCGAACTCATCACGCCTACAAACAATAATTTTTTGCCTTTTCTTGCCTCATCACTTGT
>URGH01000070.1 GCA_900547305.1 uncultured Oscillospiraceae bacterium
GAGGCGGCAGCCGAGACGGTGGCATGCGTTAGCTATGACGGAGGGGTTGTTACAAACTTAAAATATCTTTTTGTCAACTGCATTGAAAACCGCTGTCGCGATTACCTTATTTTGATTTTCAATCCGTAATAACTATTTTTTCTATTACCGGCTGATTTTCCTTTGAAACTGTGCCGTTTGAGTCGGTAACGGGTGTGTTTTCGGCTATTTTATCAACCACGTCCATACCCTCGGAAACATGACCGAAAGCGGCATAGGAGCCGTCAAGATAATCGCCGTCCTTGTGCATTATAAAGAACTGGGAGGAGGCGCTGTTGTTATCCTGCAAACGCGCCATTGAAATAACCCCGCGCTTGTGGGAAATGTTGTTTTCCACGCCGTTTTTAGAAAACTCGCCGCGTATCGTCTTATCGCTGCCGCCGGTGCCGTCGCCCTTGGGGTCGCCGCCCTGAATCATAAAGCCCTTTATTATGCGGTGGAAGGTAAGCCCGTCGTAAAAGCCGCTTTTTGCAAGCTCTACAAAGTTTTTAACGGTTATGGGGGCGGTGTCGCCGTCAAGTACAAGCTTTATATCGCCGTAATTCTTAACTGTTATAACTGCGTGGTGGGTGCCGTAGCCGCTGCCGGTATCGCTGTCAAACTCACTTTGCCTTTTTGAGCAGGCGCAAAATGTAAGGGTCAGCGCCGCTGCGGATAATATTGCTATAATTTTTTTAACGGTCATATCTGTCGTCGCCTTTCTTTTTTCCGTATGGAATATATTTTACCTTTCGCTTTCTTATTCTTGCAATATTGAGTCTTATTATCATAAGTATGAATATCACAATTACAAGCGCGATAAGTATATAAACTATTTTCATATAAAACGAGCCGAAAAAGCCCTTTACAGCTCTGAGGGCTATAAGCAGCTTACTTGCCTTAACGCTGCTGCCCGCCACTAAATTTACCGTGCCTATTACCTGCTCGGCGTACACAATATCCGCCGTGCCGAGCACCTCGCCCTTTTTAATGGGCGCGTCCTTTTTTTCGTAATTAAGCTTTGGCTTTACAACTATCGTTGAGCTGTCCGCTTCATTCGGCAGCACCGTAACAAAGGGCTTTTCAAAGTAAAGCGGTACAAAATCGGTTTCAAACGATAAATCGACCGGCAGCTCGCAAACAGGCTCGGTGGAATCGGCTACCTGCTTGAATGAGAAATTATTGAACGCCCAGCGGTAAAGGTTTGCCGAATCTATAAACTCATACCTTTTACCTGCGTTTGCGGGGCAGTTCATAAGTATGCACATATAATTGTAGCCGTTATAGGTCGCGGTGCTTACAAGGCACCTGCCCGCCTCATCGGTAAAGCCGGTTTTAACGCCCCTTGCGTATTGGTAATAGTAGTTTGTATTGGGGTCCTGTAAATAGTTGGTGGTGGAAATGGTGCGCTTGCCCGACATATTGGTAGCCTCTATTGTATAGCGCGCCGTTTCGCAAACGGTTTTAAAGGTTTCGTTTTTAAGGGCGTAGGTGGCAAGGGTATGAATATCGCGCACGGTGGTGTAGGTCTGCTCATCGTGCAGCCCCACGGGGTTGCTGTAATGCGTTCCCGTAAGCCCTAATTCCGCCGCCTTTTTGTTCATCTGCTCAACAAACGCCTCCACGCTGCCGCCGTAATACAGCGCCGCTAAGTATGCGCAATCGCCGAAGGAGGACATAAGCACGGTATAAACTAAGTCAAGCTGGGTTATTTCCTCCCCGATTTTAAGGTTTGAAACCGCGCTGCCGGTGCCGGTTATCAGCCTGTCCACCTCTTTTGACATGGCAACCTTGCCCGCAGGGTCGTATTTTTCGCTTTCGAGCATAAGCGTTACGGTCATAATTTTGGTTATTGAGGCGGGGTATACCTTTTCATCAATATTTTTGGAGTACAGCGTCTCGCCCGTATCCATAGATACAAGCATACCCGCTTTTGCCGATACCTCAAAACCCGTAATTTCATACGCCGAGGCGGTAAAAGCCGGAGAAATAACAGCCACGACCGTTAAAATAGTTAAAAAAACGTAAATTATTTTTTTAGGCATGGAAATCTCCCTTGAAATATAGTATAATGCTATTATATCATATAAATTTTAAATTTAAAGTCCCAATTTTATAAGTAGGTGAAATTTACGGTTTATATTACGGGAGATACGCACGGCTGTCTTGAACGGCTGTACGATAAAAATTTCAGAAAATTAAAAAGTGGAGACGTGCTTATAGTCTGCGGCGATTTCGGCTATATATTCGACGGCGGAAAAACCGAAAAGCAGGTAATAGACTACCTTGCGACAAGGCGGTTTGTAACCGCGTTTGTAGACGGCACGCACGATAACCTTACCACCATAAACAAAGCGCGCGTAACCTACTGGCACGGCGGAATGGTGCACAGAATAAAGGGCAATCTTATACACCTTATGCGCGGGCAGATTTTTGAAATTGAGGGTAACAGCTTTTTCACCTTCGGCGGGGGTGAGAGCAGCGATAAGGATATGCGCATAGCCTCGGGCAACTGGTGGCGCGAGGAGGAGCCTACGCCTTTTGAAATGGCAGAGGGCGCAAAGCGGCTTGACGCGGCAGGGCTTAGTGTTGATTATATTATAACCCACGAGCCGCCCTCGCTTGTAAAAAGCGCCATACTTTTGCGGCGGGGAGACGCCGACCGCATAAATAAGCTTAACGGCTACCTTGAAGAAATAGGGCGCTCCTGCAAATTCCGCCACTGGTATTTCGGCTCGCTGCACGAGGACAGGGTAATAACCGAGCGCCACACCTGCGTGTTTAAGGAAATGATACCCATAGCCCCCGGCGGCACGGTAAGCAAAAAGGCAAAGCGCAGGCAGGCGGCGTTTACCGCCGCGACTTGACAGATATGGTATAATTTACTTATATAATATACTCGGAGGAAGTTTATGATAAACACCGAAAGACTCTGCCCCGGCTGTATGAACGATAACGGCGGGGAAAAAATATGTCCTATATGCGGCTATGACTCATCAAGCCGCAATCCCGATATATGCCTGCCCGTAGGCTTTACGCTTGACAACCGCTATATGGTAGGTCAGGCGAAAAAGCGCAACGGCGAAGGCATAACCTATATCGGCTGGGATACTGCCGACGATACCGCCGTGAGCATAAGGGAGTATTTCCCTGCGGGCTTTGCCGAAAGAAATCCCGATAAAACCGTATCGATAATAGGCGGGGGAGAATATATATTCAACGAGGGCTTAATGGAGTTTATGGAAATAAACCGCGAAATAAGCTCATCCGAGCTGCCCGCGCTTATTTCCGTTCTCAGCGTTTTTGAAGAAAACGGAACGGTTTATGCCGTTTCGCAAAGCGTTGCCACCATAACAATGGCGGAATTTTTGCAGCGCAACGGCGGAACTCTTAAGTGGGAGCAGGCGCGCCCGCTTTTCCTGCCGCTTATAGACACCGTTAAGGGTATGAACGATATAGGCATAATTCACGGCGGAATATCCTGCAATACCGTGCTGGTTGGGCGGGACGGAAAACTGCGCATTTCGGGCTATTCGGTAAAGCGCCTGCGCACAGCCGACGGCGGGTTTGAGCCCGAGCTTTTCCCAGGCTTTGCGGCTGCTGAGCAATATAACTCGGAAAGGCTGCAAACAGACACATATACCGATGTTTACGGGCTTTGCGCGGTGCTTTTCAACGTGCTTATAGGCGCAGTTCCCCCCGAAGCCCCCGAAAGGCTTAAAAACGACTCAATGACCATTCCCGCAAAATTTGCCGAGGAGCTGCCGCGCCACGTTTTGCAGGCACTGGCAAACGGTTTGCAGGTAATGCCGAAAAACCGCACGCAGAATATTGAGGATTTTAAAAATGAACTGGTTTACGCCGAAACGGGCGAGCCGCAGAAGAAAAGCACCGCGCCTGAAAAGCGCACGGCAACCGCACAAAAGCCGCAGAAAAAGGGCGGTGCGGCAAAGTATGTTATAATATCCGCCGCGTGCACCGCCGCGGTATTTATAGGAATTGTGACAATACTTGTTTTCACGGTGTTTAAAAAGGATATTTTCGGCAATAAAAATGCGTCGGATCAGAGCGGCAGCGTATCCACCGCAGCCCCGAGCGTTGCTTCCATAGGCACTATTGACAGCGGCGCCGATGAAAACGTTGTACTTTTCTCGGTTCCGTCGCTTACGGGCAAATATTACGCCGAGCTTGCCGATAATGAGGATTACGAAAAATTCAGCTTTGTTATAAAGGGCAAGGAATTTAACGATAAATACGCCAAGGGGCAAATTTGCGCCCAATCGCTCGCGGAGGGCACGCAGGTTGTAAGGGACACCAAAATCGAGGTTACAATAAGTCTCGGTCCTAAGGAAGTAAAAATTGCAAACGTTGTGGGGCTTGAAGAAATTAACGCAAAGCTCGAGCTTTTAAAACAGGGCTTTTTGTACGATAATATAGAGGTGCTTGAAAAGTACGATGAGAACAAAAAGCCGGGCGCGGTGCTTGAACAGGAGCCGAAATACGGCACACAGATAAGCCCCGACAGCGCGGTTACTATCTATGTAAACTCCTATAAGGGAGACAACAGCTCCGACAGTCTCGGAACTGATTTTAACTGATTTTCAGGGAGGAAAAAATGGCTGCTAAAGTATATCGCATTTCAGAGGGCGTAGAGGGGCTTTTCGTTAAAAACGAGAGGTTCAACACTACGTCAATATCCTTTAACTTTTATTTGCCGCTGGAAAAAGAGACCGCCGCTTCTTATGCGCTGCTGCCCTTTGTGCTTACCACCTGCGGCGAAAAATACCCCGATTTTTCGGTGCTTAACTACCGCCTTGAGCGGCTTTACGGTGCTCAGCTTGACGCGGTTGCCGAAAAATTGGGTGATTACCAGCTTTTAAAGCTCAGAATGTCGGTTATAAACGATAAATATACCTTTGAAAGCGAGTCGCTTATAAAGCGCGCCTGCGATATGCTTTTAAGCCTTATTTTCGAGCCCAAGGCGGAAAACGGCGCTTTTTGCGCCGATGACTTAGCAAGAGAAAAGCGCAAGGCAATAGAGCATGTAAAGGGCGAAATGAGCGAAAAGCGGGTATACGCCAAAAACCGCCTTATTGAAGAAATGTATAAGGGCAGCTGCTACGGCGTTCCAAAGTGCGGAACGGTGGAGGATATTGAGGCGATAACCGAAGCCTCGCTTTATGAAATGTGGCAAAAAATGCTTGCCACCGCATATATACGCGTTCAGGTTATAGGCGCGGCGGTGCCGCAGGGGCTTTTTGAAGAAATAGGTCGCCGATTTGAAAATACCGAAAGGCATAATATAACCGATTGCACAAAAAGCCAGCCGACTGCCGCTGCCGACAAGCCGCGCACCGTTACCGAGCGGCAGGCTATACAGCAGGGCAAGCTTGTTATGGGCTTTTCTTCCGATACGGCGGGGGATGACGACAACACCATGCCGCTTATGGTTATGACCGATATTTTCGGCGGCGGGCCGTATTCAAGGCTTTTTGATAACGTGCGTGAAAAAATGAGCCTTTGCTACTATTGCTCGGCATCATCTTCGCGCGTAAAGGGGCTTATAACCGTTGAATCGGGCGTTGAGGAGCAAAACGCCGAAAAAGCTGAAAAGGAAATTTCAGAGCAGCTTGAAATAATGAAAAAGGGCGAGTTTACCGATTTTGAGTTTTCATCTTCGGTTAAAAGTCTCCGCGACTCGCTTAATTCCTATAACGACAGCCAGCCGCTGTTGGATTTATGGTACGCGCTTAAAGCCGTTAATAAAAATCTTTATTCACCCGAGGATATTGCGGAGAAAATAAGCGCGGTAACGCGCGATGAAATAATCGCCGCGGCAAACGGGATAAAGCTGCACACGGTATACAAGCTTTTGCCGAAGGAGGAAAAGTAATGCAAAAAGAGGTTTTTGAAAGCGATATAGGCGAAAGCTACGTTAAGGCGGTGCACCCCTCGGGGCTTAAAATATATATTCTTGAAAAGCCGCAGTATAATTCGTCCTATGCCATATTCGGCACAAAATACGGCTCTATTGACACCTGCTTTGCGGTAAACGGCGAGAAAGTAAGCGTGCCCGAGGGCATTGCGCACTTTTTGGAGCATAAGCTTTTTGAAAGCGAGGACGGCGACGCCTTTACAAAATACGCCGAAACGGGAGCGGCGGCAAACGCCTTTACCTCGTTTGACCGCACCTGCTATCTTTTCGCCTGCTCGGACAGGTTTTACGATAACCTTGCAATTTTGCTTGATTTTGTTCAGTCGCCCTATTTCACTGCGCAGACAGTAAGCAAGGAGCAGGGAATAATCGGGCAGGAAATAAGAATGTACGACGACAGCCCCGACTGGCGCGTCACCTTTAATATGCTGGGTGCTATGTATAAAAACCACCCTGTCAAAATTGATATTGCCGGCACGGTGGAGTCAATAGCGCAAATAGACGATAAACTTTTATACAGCTGCTACAACACATTTTACAACCTTTCTAATATGTTTATCTGCATTGCAGGCAATGTGAACACCGAAAAGGTTTTGGCGCAGATAAACGGCGCCTTAAAGCCCTCGGAGCCTGTTGAAATTACACGCATAGGCTGCGATGAGCCCGATACCGTGCAGAAAAATTTTGTATCGCAGAAAATGGCGGTTGCGTACCCTATGTTCAGCTTAGGCTTTAAAGAGCCCGTAAGCGCGCCCGAGCGCACCGTAAAGGAAAAGGTTGCCACCGCGCTGCTGCTTGAAATAATAGCGGGCGACGCCTCTCCCCTTTATAAAAGGCTGATAAACGCGGGGCTTATAAACGATGAGTTCGGCTTTGAGTATTTCACGGGTCACGGCTATGCGGCAGTGATGTTTGAGGGCGAATCGGCAGACCCCGAGAGAGTAGCCGCCGAAATAAAAGCGGAAATTGAAAGAATTAAAACCGACGGAATTGATAAAAAGCTGTTTTCCGCCGTTCGCTGCGGAATGTACGGCGACGCGGTGCGCTCCTTTAACAGCGTGGAAAGCATTACAATGAATCTTGTAAACTGCGCTATGTTCGACTGCGGCTTGTTTGATGAACTTAAATATCTTAAAAACATTACCGCCGAGGACGTTTTAAAGCGCCTGCAGCTGCTGGACGCGGATAAATCGGTACTTTCGGTAATTGAACCCACAGAGGAGCAGAGGTAATTTATATGAGCTATAACGTAACGCTTTTCGGGCTTAAATTCACACTTTCGCCCGTTGCTTTCACAATACCGTTGGGGTCGGGGCACTGGGATATATACTGGTACGGCATAATTATAGCCGCGGGCTTTTTGCTGGCGCTTATTTACGGGCTTAAAAAAGCCGGCCGCTACGGGCTTAACCCCGATAAAATGCTTGATGTTATACTGGTTGCAACCCCCGTTGCAATACTCTCCGCCCGCGCGTATTATGTTATATTTGACGGCGAGAAGTTAGACGGTATTAAGGACTTTTTCGGATTCGGTAATTCCTCGGGTTTTGCGGGGCTTGCCATTTACGGCGGGGTTATAGGCGCGTTTATATCGGGCGGAATTATGTGCTATATACGCAAGGTTAATATACTCAATATGTTTGATGTGGCGTCCGCCGGGTTTCTTATCGGTCAGGGTATAGGCCGCTGGGGTAACTTTGTAAATCAGGAGGCATACGGCGCGTTCACCGGCAGCAGCTGGTGGGGTATGCAGAGCGATAAAACAATATCGGAAATGGGCGAGGGGCTTGTTCACCCCTGCTTCCTCTATGAATCAATATGGTGCATAGCGGGCTTTTTCGTACTTAATCATTTCAGCAAAAAGCGCAAATTCAGCGGAGAAATATCCCTTATGTACTGCGTGTGGTACGGCTTAGGCAGGGGCATAATAGAGCTGCTGAGAACCGACAGCCTTATGCTCGGCAACATAAAGGTCTCCTGCCTGCTTTCGTTTGCAATTTGCATTGCGGGCGCGGTTTTATTGGTCGTTTTCAGCCGCCGCGCGGCGGAAAAGGCAGAGCCCGCCGATTACGAGGCGGTTTTTGCCGATAACGCGGACGAGCCGACCGAGGAAATACAGGGGGAAACTAATGAGCAGGATAATTGACGGAAAGGCAATATCCGCAGCCGTAAAGGCGCGCATACAGAGCGAAGTATCGGCGCTGAAAGCGCGCGGCATTTCGGTAGGGCTTGCGGTTATAATAGTGGGCGAAAACCCCGCCTCAAAAATATATGTTGCGAATAAGAAAAAGGCGTGCGAGGCGCTCGGCATTGTTTCAGAGGAATACGCTCTGCCCGAAGGCTCTACCGAGCAGGAGCTTTTAGAGCTTATAAATACGCTTAACAATAAAAAAAGCATTAACGGCATACTCTGCCAGCTGCCGCTGCCGCCCCACCTTGATGAAAAGCTGATAATCAACAGCATAGCACCCGAAAAGGACGTTGACGCATTTAACCCATACAGCGTAGGGCGCATAATGATAGGCGACTATGATTTTGTACCCTGCACGCCTGCGGGCATAATGGAAATGCTTAAATATGAGGGCATAGAAATTGCGGGTAAAAGCTGCGTGGTAATAGGCCGCTCAAACATTGTGGGCAAGCCTATGGCAATGCTTTTGCTGCACGCAAACGGCACGGTTACGGTATGTCACTCAAAAACCAGGAACCTTAAAGAAATATGCCGAAACGCGGATATTTTGGTGGCTGCGGTAGGCAAGGCGAAATTTGTAACCGAGGATATGGTAAAGCCCGGCGCAGTGGTGATAGACGTAGGTATGAACCGCGAAAACGGCAAGCTCTGCGGCGATGTGGATTTTGACGCGGTAAAGGAAAAGGCTTTCGCCATAACCCCCGTGCCCGGCGGCGTAGGACCTATGACAATTGCAATGCTTATGCAAAACACGCTTACCGCCGCAAAAAGGCAGAATAATGCTTAGGGCGGGAATAAAGCGCCTGTCGGCGCTTGCATTTGCGGTTTTAACACTTTCTCTCACGCTTTCCGCCGCCGAAATTACCGAAAACCCCGGCAAGGAGTTTTTGGTTTACGGCGATAAGCAATCGAACGAAAAAATTGCGGAAATATTAGAGGAAACTACCGATACGCTTGATAGCTACTGCTATAACAACGGCATAATTTATCTTGCTCTCAACGAAAAAAACACAAAGCAGATAAGAGTGACAGAATACTCAACCGCTTTTTCTGAAAGCGTGGGCGAGCTTACAAGCCTTTCGGACGATAAAATTGCCGCTTTAGCCCCCGAAATGGTGGGCGAGGGCTTTCACACCGAAACGGTGGCGCACAACGGCATAAAATTTATTAAGGCTACCGCCCTATCGCAGGACAGCGGCGGAAAATTCACCCTTATTCAGTATATAACCGTGACCTCAAAAAAGGAATATACCCTTTCATTTTATACCGCGTCAGGCGAAAATACCGATTACGCCGAAAAGGTTTTTTCCACCCTTTCTTTCGGAGAGGGCGCTGCGAAGAAGACAGAAAAAAAGCCTTACGGCTATATTTTTATGGCGCTCACCGCAGTTTTTGTGCTGTTCGGTGCGTATATTGTTTATACGCTCATACGGGATATAAGGGCTGACCGCGCCGAAACTGCGGAGGAAAAAAAGGATGATAATATTTAAAACGATTTCAATTTGTTTACTTGCGGGTATGGGTGCAGGTCTCGGCACCGGCTTTGCCGGAATGAGTGCCGCGGCGGTAATAACCCCCATGCTTGTAACCTTTTTGGGGATTGAACCGTATACCGCGGTGGGAATCGCGCTCGCGTCGGACGTACTGGCAAGCGCCGTTTCCGCCTATACATACGGCAAAAATAAAAATCTTGATATTAAAAACGGCGTTGTTATGATGGCAAGCGTGCTGCTTTTCACGGTTGTGGGCAGCTATGTATCAAGCCTTGTGCCCTCTGCTGCAATGGGCAATTTTTCGGTATTTATGACGCTGCTGCTCGGAATAAAGTTTATTGTAAAGCCGGTTATGACCACAAAAGAGGATATGGCAGCAATACCGCTTAAAGCCCGAATTATAAAGTCCGCTCTTTGCGGGGCGGCGGTCGGTTTCATTTGCGGCTTTGTGGGCGCGGGCGGCGGAATGATGATGCTCCTGCTGCTTACAAGCGTAATGGGCTACGAGCTTAAAACCGCCGTGGGAACCAGTGTTTTTATAATGACCTTTACCGCCCTTACGGGTTCTGTTTCGCACTTTGCAATAGGCGGCTTGCCCGATATGCTGCCCTTTGTGCTTTGCATTGTGTTCACGCTTATATTTGCCCGCATAGCGGCGAAAATAGCAAACAAGGCAAGCCCGCGTTCGCTCAATATTGCCACGGGCGTTATTTTGGTTATACTAGGCGTGGCGGTGCTGGGCTTTTCGTTTATAAAATAGGGTGATGATATATGTATCGGCTGCTTATAGTTGAAGACGACCGCGGAATTGCCGAGGGTGTGCGCGAACAGGCGGAAGCGTGGGATATAACCACGCACATAGTAACGGATTTTCATGGCGTTATGGCGGAGTTTTCGCGATTTGACCCGCATATAGTGCTTTTGGATATTTCTCTGCCATTTTTCAACGGCTACCACTGGTGCGGTGAAATTCGCCGCGTTTCAAATGTGCCCGTTATTTTCATTTCCTCCGCGGCAGATAATATGAATATGATAATGGCAATGAATATGGGCGCGGACGATTTTATAGCAAAGCCGTTTGACGGCAGCGTGCTTATTGCCAAAATACAGGCGCTGCTGCGCAGAACCTACGATTTTGCGCCCTCCGTTCCCGTTTTGGAGCATAGGGGCGCTATGCTTAACACGGGCGACGGCAGCTTTTTATATAAAAACGAAAAAATACCCCTTTCAAAGAATGAATACCGCATTTTACTCACCCTTATGAAAAATAAGGGTAAAGTCGTCAGCCGCGAAAGGCTTATGGAGCAGTTGTGGGAGACTGACAGCTTTGTGGATGAAAACACGCTCTCGGTAAACGTAAACCGCCTTAGAAAAAGGCTTGAGGCGGCGGGGCTTGAGGGCTTTATAACCACGAAATTCGGCGTGGGGTATATTATTGAGAATTGAGGAATTGCTATGGGGCTTTTCTTGAAATACTTAAAGCAGCGCAGACGGTACATAGCCGCGGGCGCTGCTTTTTGCGCTGTTTTTGCGCTTTCGTTTTATTTTTACCGCCTACCGCTCGGGGCGGTGCTCTACCCCGCGGCGCTTTGCGCTTTGCTGGCGGTAATTTTTGCAATTATTGATTTTTTGCGCG
This sequence comes from uncultured Oscillospiraceae bacterium, assembly GCA_900547305.1. GTDB lineage: Bacteria > Bacillota > Clostridia > Oscillospirales > Acutalibacteraceae > UBA737. The sequence goes on from URGH01000070.1 coordinate 11,274, forward strand.
TGCGTAAATTGCACATAGCCTTATCGGGGCTTAAAACCCCTGATGCAATTTTGCTTGAAGACCTGCCCCTGCCCGACGGTGTAACCGACGAGGACTACCAAAATCTTATAGACATTTTAAAGCGGGGCTATATAGGGCTTTCAGCCGAAAACAACAGGCGGCTTGCGGATATGGTGAGCTACTACACAGTTTGGGTGCACCAGATAAAAACGCCCATAGCCGCAATGAAGCTGACGCTGCAAAACGAGGACGCGCCCGCCGTCCGCAGGCTTTCAAACGAGCTTTTCAGAATAGAGCAGTATGTTGAAATGGTGCTTACTTACCTGCGCCTTAATTCAGAAAGCACCGATTATTTAATAAAGGAATATGACCTTGATAAAATAATACGCCGCTCGGTGAAAAAGTTTGCGGGCGAGTTTATAGAGCGCAGACTGACTCTCAATTACACCCCCGCCGACGCGCAGATAATAACCGATGAAAAGTGGCTTTCGTTCGTTATAGAGCAGGTGCTTTCAAACGCGCTGAAATACACCCCGTCGGGCGAAATAGCGGTATATTTTGAAAACGGAAAAATTGTAATAAAGGATACGGGAATAGGCATAGCGGCAGAAGACCTGCCCCGCATTTTTGAAAACGGCTACACCGGCTGCAACGGCAGGCGCGACAGGCAGTCAACCGGATTGGGGCTTTATTTATGCAGGCAAATCTGCGAAAATTTGGGGCATAAAATAAGCGCCGAATCGGCGGTGGGCGAGGGCACGACCGTTTTAATTGACGTTTCAAGAAAAAAGACGGTTATAGAATAATTTGTTTTTTTGCAAACTTTTTGGCTCAACACGGTGTGATAAAATGTTTGCCATCCATGGCTACCTTGTGTAAAGGGTGCGGGTGTCCGGTGGACACCTCTGCGAAGCAGAAGCACCG
>URGH01000071.1 GCA_900547305.1 uncultured Oscillospiraceae bacterium
CGGCGGTGACGCGTTTGCCGCAGGGCTTATATATTCGCTTTTAAAACAAAAAGCGGCGCAGGATGCGGTGGAGTTTGCCACGGCGGCAGCGGTGCTGAAGCACTCGATTGAGGGCGATTTTAACCGTGTTACGGCAGCGGAGGTTGAAAACCTCGCCGGAGGAGACGGCTCGGGTAGGGTGCAGAGATAAAATAATTAAACAATAAGTGATAAAGTTTACAATACTTAATATCGTATAGGAACAAAAAATCAAAGAAACAGGTGATTCAAATGGAATCACAAAAAAGAATATGTATCGGTGTAAATACCGAGGATGCAACAGAGCGCCGAGCTTGTGAAAAGCAAGTTTGGCGCTCGGTCTTTTTTTATTCGACAAAATAAAACATAATTCTACATTTTAAGGGGCGGACACCGATGTACTGTATAAACCTTGCTGTATACAAAACAAAGGAAAGTATGAGCGCGCCATAGGCGACTGCAAGGGCGATGACGGAAAGCCCGAAATCGTACCCGAAGAAGCCGATATTATCCGACTTATATATGACCGTTTCCTCGTGGGCGACAGTCTTAACGGAATTGCCGAGTTGCTTGAATCAAAGGGAATTGCAAGCCCATCGGGAAAAGAGAAATGGCAGATTTCAACTGTACAGTCAATTCTTTCAAATGAGAAATATAAGGGTGACGCTGTAATAAACAAAACATATATACGGGATTGTATATCCAAAAAGGTTATGGTAAATAACGGTGAACGCCCTAAGTATTATGTAGAAAACAATCACCCCGCTATTATAGACGCTGGTACATTCGGCAAGGTGCAGGAGGAGCTTGCACGGCGCTCGGGAAAACGAAAGGTCAAGCAAAAGGGTACAAAGACCGAACAGGGGAAGTATTCAAGCAAATATGCGCTGACCGACTTGCTCGTATGCGGCGAATGCAAGACGCCTTATCGCCGATGCACATGGACGGCAGGCGGTAAAAGGAAAATAGTATGGCGCTGTATTAACCGACTTGACTTCGGTAAGAAATATTGTCACAACTCACCGACTTTGGAAGAAAGCGTGTTGCAAAGGGCTGTAACGGCGGCGATTATGAAAACCGCTGATATGAACGCAGAGAGCCTTAAAACGCTGAAGCTGCATATAGGAATGGGATTACAAAATGAGAGGTGTGAGGATAACAGCCTTGACATACAAATACGAATTGCGGAAATAGACGCGGAATTCAAAAAAATGCTCGACCGTGTAACCGATGATACATTGGAAGCTTTTGACGATGAAACCGCCACACGGCTTATGGACGAAAAAAGCCGTCTGCAACAGCAGCTTGACAATATAGCCACCGTTGAGCAGCAACGAGAAAATGCAAAATCCCGGCTTGACGACATCTACACGATACTGGACGGCATAAAGAATCGCCCGATGGAATATGACGACCAAATCGTCCGGCAATTGCTCGAATGTGTAGTGGTCGACTCAAAAGAAGAGATTACCGTGATATTTAAGGGTGGAGTTAAGGTGGATCAGTCATTGAAACAATGAAAAGAAATCGTGACTGAGTGCAATTAAAATAATTTTAGTATATAGTGGAAATTCTTTTAAAAATATGGTATAATGCAGATAATAAAACAATACTGCGAGGTAAACATGAAAAATAAACAGCCTCCTTTTCAAATTACGAATAAAATCATTGATGATGTTGCGGAAATTTCCGAACTGATAGGCAGACTTTCTGCTCACAATCATCTTTCCGCCAATCCGAATCTCCGTCGCACCAACCGCATTCGTACTATTTACGGCTCACTTGCTATTGAGCAAAACACACTAAGCCTTGAACAGGTTACAGCCGTTCTGAACGGCAAGCATGTTTTAGCTCCGCCCAAGGATATTGCCGAGGTCAAAAACGCTTATGAGATTTACGAACATATGGACGAGCTTGACCCTTATTCTGTGGATGATTTGCTGACGGCGCACGGAATTATGACGCGCGGACTGATGGTTGAATCCGGTATGTTTCGTACAAGACCCGTTGGTGTTGTAAATCAGGCTGGACAGGTTGTGCATCTCGGTACGTTGCCGCAGTATGTTCCGGATTCGGTTACGGAGCTTTTGGATTGGACAAAGCACAGCGATTTGCATATGCTGATTAAAAGCTGCGTGTTTCATTATGAATTTGAATTGATACATCCATTCGCAGACGGTAACGGTCGCGTCGGACGGCTTTGGCATACGCTGTTGCTTTCAAAATGGAATTTGACATTTGCATGGTTGCCGGTTGAATCCATCATTCATGACCGCCAGCAGGAATACTACAACGCTATTAGCGCGAGCAACAACGCAGGAGAGTCAACCGCATTTATTGAATTTATGCTTTCCGCTATTAAAGCATCACTCATTGATGCAACCAAAACGAGCGATGATATGAGCGATGGAAAAACGGATAAAAAAACCTTGCGCTTAAAGAAGATTGAACAGTTCCTGCAGACACACGAATACATTATGAACGCCGATGTACGGGAGATATGCGGCGTGTCGGCAGCGACGGCAAACAGAATATTGGCAGGGTTGACAGAAACGGGAGCACTTAAAAAATACCATATAAACGGATATTGGAAATATAAGGCAGCGAAAAAATAAGCTATGAAAACAGCAAGAGTTTATTTGCCAAAGAGAAAGCTATGTGAAAGTTTGGGGTCATATTTGGAATCCGCAAAAAATCTTTTTCGTAGTCCTGCCACAAAAATCCCGTTCACGAAAGTGAGCGGGATTTTTTACTCTTACCTCTTACCTCTTCACTCTTACCTAAAAATAAAATCGGTAACGGGATTTTTGGGAAGTAATAAGTAATATGTAATAGGTGCGGCGCGGCTTTGCCGCCGATTGTAAACGCAAGGTTACACCTTGCTATTTTTGTATTTGAAAACACCGTTGAAATTTGAGCTTTTAAGTTCAGAATCAACGGTGCTTCAATTATGGCTGCTATTCTCGGCGCCGTATCGCCCGCCGTTGTTATTCCTCGTATGCTGCGGCTTATGGAAGAAAAGCGCGGAACCGAAAAAAGTATTCCGCAGCTTATTATGGCGGGAGCGTCCTGCGACGATATTTTCGTTATTGTGCTGTTTACTACATTCGTAGGCATGGCGCAGGGCGGAAATGCAAAGCTGCTTGATTTTGTCAATATCCCGGTCTCAATTCTGTTCGGTGTTGCCGTCGGCGCGGTGTTTGGGCTTGCTTTGGCGCTGTTTTTTGAAAGGGCTTATGCGCGCGGGCGCTTTATCCGTAACAGTATAAAGGTAATTACCGTCCTCGGCGTGTCATTTCTTTTGATTGCGATTGAAGCATGGGTAAAGCGGTGGGTCGCTGTGTCGGGGCTGCTTGCCGTAGTGGGTATGGCGTGCGTATTAAAGCTAAAAAGTCCTGCATGCGTTACAAAACGGATGTCGGAGAAATTCGGAAAGCTGTGGCTTGCCGCCGGCGTGGCGGTCTGCCTTATAGGAACACCGCTGAACATAAAAGAACGGCTTTTCTGCATTATCGCATATCTTCCGAAGGCAACCGTGCAGGCGGCAATCGGCTCTGTACCGCTGAGTTTGGGGCTTTCATGCGGTAGTATTGTCCTTTCTGTTGCCGTGCTCGGTATTTTAATAACCGCTCCGCTCGGTGCATTGGGAATTGATTTGAGTTATAAAAGGCTTTTAAACGTATACGAATAGATCTCCTTTTAAAAAGATATGGCAGCCTTTAAGGCTGCCATCTTTTTAAGTTATTCTTTATGAACTGTTTCCGCTACGGAAGCGGCGGGGGCGCTCTGCGAGTCAAGCTCGGGATATACCGGCGTATATTCCTCTCCGTACATTTTAAGTCCGTCTACTATGCAGTAGGGTTTATAGGTTACGCTTTGAATTCCGTCAACCGACAGCGCGTCGGCTGCACTAAACGCGTAAGTATAATTTTCAAACGGTACGTCAAGGTTCACCTCAACGTCGGCGGCTATTTTTTTGAATCTGATAAGATCGCGTATATCAAGCGCCGAATCTCCGTTTATATCGGCGTTTATCGCAACCTTGCCCTCAAGCAAAAGCTTTTTGAGCGCCGCCATATCTGCCGCCGTGTCAACATTTCCGTTGTTATCCACATCGCAGTAATAAACCTTGCCGCCAAGCGCCAGCCACGGCTTTTTGCCGAGCGCGTTTGTATTGACGTAGTCGATGTAACAGTTGAATTTTTCGGTTCCGTTTGCGGTCAGGATTTCCAAATCACAGCCGACTCCCCAAACATAATTGACGGTGCTCGTTTCAAGAGCGATTACGGTTCCTGTCGGGTCGCTGCCGATATATCTTATATCATTATATCCGAAAGGCTTTGAAAGCATTCTCCCGCAAATGTCGCAGCGGTTATCGTTATTTTCGTCTGCGCATATACTGAGTTTCTTATAGCAGATATTGCAGGCGTGTTCGTAATCGTAAGGTTCATGCTCTTCACTGTCCGTTTTTTCTCCGCAAACAGAGCATTCGTGCCAGTGGCGGGATGCGTCCGTCGACCAATCATCCTTGTAGGTGTGCGCCGATGTTTCGCCGTATTCAAAGGTTTCGCTGCCCGCAACCCCACAGGAGCAGGAAAGGTAGTAAACTGCCTTTTGCGTGCAGGTGGCGGCGGATTTTAAATACTTCTCGTCGGTGTTCTGAGTGAACGTATGGCTGTGCCCCGCCGCGGGCGTGATTTCGTGATTGCAGACCGTGCAGACCTGCGGGGCGGTATCGGTAGCAACGGTGTCGGACGTGTGCGCGTCTTCATCCGTTTTGTTGCCGCAGACTAAGCACTCATGCCAGTGCTTTTCCGAATTCTTTGACCATCCGCCGTAATTATGCTCCGCTTTTCCGCCGTAGCTTTCGCCGCATATATTGCACACCGCCTCTTCGGTGCAGGTGGCTTTTCCGCTGGTATGCCGGCATTCGTATTCGCACACCGTGCAGACGCCGTTTTCCCAGGTGTGTTTTCCGGCAGGAATTATTAAAGCCCCGCACATACATGTTTTTTTATGAATTTCATCTGTAAACTCATATTCGGCATTTATATGGTTATCGGGATCAATCTCACCATATGGGGTGTTGCATTTTTCGCAGCGTGCAGGCTCACGGCAGGTTGCCTCTCCGCCGGAATGCTTGCAGCCGTACAGGCACGCCCTGCAAACGCCGTTTTCATCGTAATCGTGCAGATCGGTAACTGTTTTTCCGCAGCAATCCCAGTGCTGCTCGTGGCAGAGCGGTGTCTTCTTGTAATTTGATGGAGACGATGTATGATTATTCGGATCTTTCTCGCCGCAATACTGATTGCAAACCGAACAGTAAGCGGGTTCACGACAGTTTGCTTCCCACCGGGAAGTATCGTGCCCATTCGCGGGAATCACCGTGCCGTAGTCTACAACTCCGCGGCAGTTCCAGCAAACGGTATCGCCCGTGTAGCCCTCTTCGGTACAGGTCGGATCCTTTTCACCGCTTGTATATGTGCCGGAGGGGTAAAAATCGTGGTTATGCGGGTCGATCTGACCGTACCATATACCGCAGGTATGACACCGTGCCCTTTCGTGGCAGTTGGCAGGGGACGAAATTGAATGCTCGCATATACAGCCGCACACCGTGCAGATGCCGTCATCCCACTTGTGGTATTCATACGGGTATTTCGGCTTGCCGCAGCAGCTCCATTTGCTGTGGTGTCCCGCGTTGTCATGCCACTCTTCTTCATTCCATACGTCCGTTGCGTCGTCGGGGTGTGTGTCAGGGTCAAGCTTGCCGTATTCATTGCCGCAAACCTCGCAGACCGCTAAGTTTATGCAGGTCGCCTTGCCGCCCGTGTGCGGGAGCATTTCGCCCTGTGTAACGCCGCACCTTGAGCAGGTCTTGGGCGCGGTGCAGGTGGCTGCCAGCCAATCGTGACCGTTTTGCTGGCATTTGGTGCGTACCGTCAGATAAAAGTCTGCATAGGTTTTGGAAAATTCTTCTCCATAGGTGAGCTCACAGAGGAATATCCAGCCGCTCATATCCACCGTAGCCTTATTAACGCGCAAGCTGCACTTGGTATAGTAGGTAATTCCGTTTGTGGTTTCGGAAATATTTTCTTCCGTATAAATGCCGCGTAGATCTTCAAGTTCGGAAACATTAACATTTTCGCTTTCACCTGCTTTGCGAACTTTCCAGCAAACGCTTGAGGCAACTATCGGGTTACCCGGCAGTACATCGCTCTCAAACAGCAGACTGTCGTCCTCTACCACAGTAAACCGTTGACCTTTCCACCCTTTGAGGTACGGATTGTAAAGCAACGTAAGCGTAACCTCATCCGAGATGACCTTGCTGAAATCATTGCTTACAACGCAGCGGTAGGCGTAGTGTGCGGTTGAAACGTAAACGTCACTCGAAGAGGCTGAGAAAACATATTTTTCCCCGTTCGCGCCCGCTATATCCTCAAAGGGTACATCCTCGCCCGCATATGACCGTTTTGCTACTTGCCACTGATATTTTTCGGCATACTTCGCTTTTACCGAAAGTGTTGCGCCCCTGGGATATTTAACCGTTTGCGACTGCGGCTGTTCGGTTAGTTTAACCCACCTGTCGGTTACGTTTACCGTGATTTCGGCTGCAAGCATGCCGGTTTCATTAGTTCCGTCGGTTTGGGTTGCCACGCATCTGTAAACCCAGCCGTCCATATCCTCTGTTATTTTAAAGGAATATTTTTCCTTGCCGTTTGACTCTTTATGAAGATTAAAATTGCCGTCGCCTTCGTTTATATACCACCTTATATTTTTAAACTCGGCGCTCTGCCCGTCGGGCGGGAGTATTTCCTCGGTAAGGGCAAGGGTCGTCATTTTATTTTCAGAAAAAGAGTTTTCACATTTTAATTTCGGATTGAATATATGCAGCACCGCGGTATATACGCCTACCTGCTGATTTGTGTCGGCTGTGCGAAGCTCGCAGCGGAATGTGCGGTTCTTCCGGCTTTCATTCGGAACGGTATAAATAAGCCTGCACTCGCTGTCGCAATTCGGATTATTTATTGTAGTCCAGTTCATATCGTCGTCGCTGTAGGACCATATCAGCTTATAGTCTTTCATCTGCTCTGCGGTGGGCGCCTTTGTAAACGGATGTATGTTCACCGTCATTCCCGGGGTTGCCGTATAAAGGCTGCGCGAGTACGTCTCGATACTCTGCGATGAAGTGAGCCACAGGGGATTTCCCGGCTGCCCTTTAAGCGTAACCTGTGAAGAACTGCCGCTCGGGGTGGCGCTCAGAGATTCAAGCTCCTCGGGTGATTGCATCCAAAGATAAACCGTTTTCCCGTCAATCGGGTATATTCCGGGTCTGAAATAAAGTCTATCGTTCTTTACGGAAATTTGTGTTACCGCGCTGAACGTCTCACCGTCATTGCCGAGGGTATATGCCTGGCGCCACACTTTAGTGCCCTTCGCGTCGGTCGCCTGACCGTCATAGTCCACGTTTATACTGCCGCCCTCAACAATCACTTTTAAGGATCTCTGAATCCTGCCGGTAATTGTGCCCGCCATGAAATCCACCGTGCCCGAGCCTCTTATGTCCAGCCCGTTCACAATGCCCAGCCCGTAAATTCTGAGGGTCGCGCCGCTTTTAACCTCTATCGGGTTAGTAAAGTTATAGGTTTTTCCCTGCGAGAACTCCAGCAGCAATTCGCCCGATTCTACCGTAATTGCAGGAATCTCGCCGCTTTCTGTATAAGGGTCCAGCTTATGGTCGCCCGAAACGGAGTGAATGCTTAAATCGGTGTTTTTTATAATAAGATCATTAAGGTTGAGCGTACCCGAATAAGAATTTATAGCCAATGTCGGATGATTGTAATACGACCAATATGTGCCGCTGCCGACCTTGCGCAGATATATTCCCTCGCGCCCGTAGGCGGTATACTCCAGGTATTTCTCGTAGCCGTCTTTGCTTATAGCGGTGGTAATACCCGCTACGCCGTCCGCTAAGTTGGGGTCGCCCGGTATCACTCTCTGTATACCGTCAGGGTTTGACTTTTCCACACCGGCGCGCAATACTCCGCTGCCCTTGAAATTGATTGTTCCTTTGCTCGGATAGATATAGCAGATACCGGCGGAGCGGAGATAGCTTTTCTGTTTTGAGCCTTGTTTTACAAACGCTTCGACAACGCCGCCGCCCGATATATTCAGAGTTTCTGCATTAATACCTACGTTTGCGGGAACTGAAACAGTCGGTTTTTCGCCCTGCGCGTAGCTTATAGCGGTCAGCTTACCGCCGTAAACATTTATAGTTCCATCGCAGTAAATACCGCTGATGCCGTAGTCGTTTGTATCGCTGTCTCGCTCTATTACGGAATAAACCTCGGAGGTATCATATATATCTATACTTTTAGAGGCGTGAATCGGGGCATTATACATAAGCCCCCCGCCATAGCCGCAGGTTGCGTTGATTTTGGTTCCGCCCTTGACGATGAGACGCTGCACATTAATACAATTGGTATATGCGCCCATCATAATTGTGCCTGTGCAGCCGTCCACAGTGAGTTTGGAGGCGGAAATCCCCCTTAGGTTTGTGTAAACCTTCAGCCTTGCCGAGCCTGTTATAGTAACATTGCCGTTAGGATTGTAAATTCCGTAAAACGTATTATATGAGTCCGTGCCGTATATCCATTCGGCTGCATGACCGCTGATGTACGGATCGCCAATGACGCTTTCCTTACCCTCCAGCTTAATATTCAGGTTCATACTGTTTTCTACACGAATAAAAGCATAGTAATATATTTTGGTTTCCGGATCATATTTCATGAAGGATGCTTTATCCGCCACATCGCTTATAAATCCGTTGAGCGTCAGCGTATTTGTGTCCGGATCGAATTTCCAGCCCTCTCCCGAGAGCCTATCGCTTGTAACCCGCTTGCCGCCGACTATAAGACCGTAGTCAACGGCGGCGCTTGTTTGCAGCACTAAAGCTGCCGCGGCAGTAAGCGCGACAATGAAGACCGAAATTAAGTTTAAAAACAGCCGTTTTCTCATTTTAATTTACCTCCGTGAAATCAGTATTTTTATATTTATCGGCAAACAAGCCGACCGTCTGCTTTAATATCTCGGTTTGACTTTTTAAATAATATTCATCCTCAAACATGGCGTAGTGCACGCACGCGCGGACGAGAATGAAGATAAGCGGAGTCAGCACATCGCACGGAATACCCAGCTTAGGCTCAAGCAGCTTTGCGTATTCGGTGTATCTTTTGTCTACGCCCCCAAAAAATTTCTTCCCATATTCAATATATTTCGGGTGGGTATATACCTGATACATTAATCTGTATTTTTTTCCGTGCTTTTTTGCAGTCCAGTAAGGAATCTCCTCAATAAACCGCATAACGTCCTTCGCATCGGTAGGCGCTTTCGCCATGAAATCGTCCTCTACCTTTGCCATGCAGTAAGCGGTGGACTGAATGATCAGATCGTCCAGATTTTCAAAATACAAATACAGTGTGGCTGAGTTGCAGCCGCACGCCGCGGCTAATGCTTTTATACCGACGGCGAAAAGCCCGTTTTCGGCATAGCACTCGTAGCACTTCTCCATTAATTCTTTTTTTCTTGCACGGTGTGCCTCTTCGTTTACTGTGCGCAAATTTTTATCCGCCTTTCAATAACTAATCGATTGATTATATAATAACACTTTTATTAAGCGTTTGCAAGTGGAATTTGAAAAATTTTAAGGGTGGACGGTTTAAAAGATGATGTTGATATTTGCCTGAATACATGGTATATTAATATATAAATTAATCTGGGAAGCTCGGTTTTTTGTATGAGTAAGATAATCCTCAAAGCAGAAATTAAAAAATCAGTGGTGTGAAAATTATCTGACGGAGAAAGAATTATGGTTGTTTTGATTACCGGCGCGTCTCATGCGGGCAAAACCCTATCGGCGCAAAGGCTTCTCGAAAAATATAAATATCCTTATTTATCAATAGACCATTTGAAAATGGGTCTGATACGCAGCGGAAATACGGAGCTTACACCGATAAGCGATGACGCCGAACTGACAAAATACCTATGGCCTATTGTTCGGGAAATAATAAAAACCGCAATAGAAAACAGCCAAAATCTCATTATTGAGGGTTGTTATATTCCGTTTGATTGGAAAAAAGATTTTTCCGCAGATTACCTTAAAAATATAAGGCTTTTCTGCATTGTTATGAGCGAGAATTATATACGGGCGCATTTTAACGATATAAAGAAATATGCAGGTGTTGTTGAAAAACGAATAAATGATGACGACTGCACTTTGGAAAGTGTACCGGAAGACAATGCACATACCTTAGCACTCGCACAAAAGAATGAAATTGACTGTATTTTGATAGATAATGATTACAATATAGATATTGATACAATAGTTTTTTGAAAAACGGCGGCAAAATACCCGAAACAGCGTAAAAAATGACCGAAACAAACAGAAATACCGACCCTAATCAATTTAATTTATCAAATATAAGCGAGGTAAAAAATCGAATGGATATTTCCTTTAAGATAGGCAATGAAAAGTTTAATTACAGAGTATGTGCCATGATAATTTCCGACGGCAAAATTTTAGCAATGCACGATGAACGGTCTCCGTATTACTATTTACCCGGTGGAAGGGTAGCAATAGGAGAAACTGCGGAAAATGCCGTTATCAGAGAGATTCGGGAGGAATTAGGTGTAACTCCTAAGATTGTCCGCCCCGTTTGGCTAAACCAAGCATTTTTTACGGAAGATGTCGATAATTTGCATTATCACGAATTGTGCATTTATTTTTTAATGGATATTACAGATACCGATTTATTATCGCGGGGTGAAAAGTTCACGACAAACGAGGATGACCGCATACATACTTTTGAGTGGTTGGAGTTTGCTCAATTAAAGGACGAGTACTTTTACCCGGTGTTTTTGAAAAAAGATATTTTCAATATTCCGGATGTGTTTACTGTTCGCACAGAAACCGAGTAAGTAAATTGTTGTTTCAGGGCTTAAATGTCAGTCAGATTTTGCGCCGTTTCCGACGCTTTCGGGCGCTTTCGTCCGGAAACCGCCTGATTTTCAGCATTCTTATCTCCACTGTTTCCGTCCGCTCCGAAAAAGACTGTGGGACGGTATGAGGACACAAAAACGCTCCCCGAACAAAAACCGTTCGTGGAGCGCCCGTTTGCCCAGTGTATAGTAACTCTGAACACCAAAAAAGGTCAAGTCTTTTCTGTCAAGATTTGCGATGTAGTAAACAAAGAAAAGGAGTTGTAAAGCAAATTTATTCAGAAAGATATTCTAATTCATTAAGGGCATCTAAAAGATGCTGATCTTTAAAATGGCCATTTGAATAATATGTAATTTTCTTAAAAGCATTTATTACTCCAACAATTATAAGTCCCATTATTATTGTGATTAACTGTTCGACAAGAATATCTGCACCATCGCTTTTATATATGAGAGCAGAAATGAACGCGCCTAACGGCACACCGACAAGCATAACTGGTATTTCGACTCGAGGAACTGTTAAATGTATGTCGAAGACAGCTATTGACGAGATGATTGATAAGATGTCAACTTATATTTCTAAATCGTTAAGAAAAGGAAAGCATTATTTGTGTAGAGATTTTAGTTTGTAAAGTGATCTAAAAATTCTCCGGACTTCTGCGCCTTTCTGTGGTACTGTTGGGTACTGCAAAGGAGGTGCTGATATGGCACGAATGAGTGTAGAAGAAGTTTACAGAGGCGAAAAGTATGATGTGATGAGCGCGGCGACGGCGGACTATCTCACGAACGGCCGTCCGGCGGAGTACGATGAGCGGACTTGGCTTGATAGTTTTACGGCTCGTCCGAAAATAAGCAGGAGAAAGAGTTGGGGTTGTAAGCGACCCGCAACTCGGCTCACAGCGGACGGCAACGCCGACCGCATAAGGGTTTGTACGGCTTTTGCAATCCGG
>URGH01000072.1 GCA_900547305.1 uncultured Oscillospiraceae bacterium
TATCGCCTTACAAAAATAAGCGCAAGCAAGGCGGTAAAAGGCGGCGAGCGAAACCATAATGGGTTTGGCTCTCGTCAGCCTAAAGAGAATCTATAAAACCCGACCGTTTTAAAAGGGTAGATGTTGCAAGCTGAGAAATATATACCTTTGTTTTGCCGTTTTCACTCACAACTGCAAAGGATTTAGGCAATTCATAGGAAACGGTTATAACGTCGCCGTTTTTTTCCGCCTTTTCAAGAAAATTTCGCGTGTGCTTTGAAACGGTGGTGCTGTCCAAATCAAAAATTCCCAGCACATCCCGCGAGCGCACAACCGTGCCCTGCCCTAAGTGTATATACATTTATCAGCTCACCTGCCCGTTTTTAACATTTATTATTTTTCCTTTTTTAAGCTGCGCTATATTTGAGGGGTCGCAGCAGGTTATAAAGGATTGTATGCCCTTAATATGGTTTAAAACGTAATTTTGCCGCTCGGGGTCAAGCTCGCTCATAACGTCGTCCAGTAAAAACACGGGGTATTCGCCCGAAAGCCTGTTTATTATTTCCGCCTCGGCAAGCTTAACAGAGAGCGATACGCTCCGCTTTTGCCCCTGCGAGCCGAAATTTCGCGCCGATATGCCGTTTATTTTAAAAACAAGCTCATCTCTGTGCGGCCCTACCGAGGTAGTGCCCGAATACATATCGTCCGCGCGGGCTTTTTTAAGCCTTTCTTCAAGCTCGTCCGCTCCGCACACGGGCATATACTCGGTTTCAAGCACTTCCTTACCCGATGATATACCGCCGTAGACCCCCGGCAGAAATTTTTTTAAATACTCTGTATATTTATTCCTGAATGCGTAAATTTTTCTGCCGTTCGCCGCTATTTCGTTTTCAAACACATCAAGCATTACAGATATTGTACCGTCGTACCTGTAATCCTTAATTATTCGGTTGCGCTGGGTTACCGCACGGGCGTATGCCTTTGAAATGCCTATATATGCGGGGTAAAGCTGACCTATTGCAATATCTAAAAACCGCCGCCTTACCGCAGGTCCGCCGGATACCAGCTCTAAATCATCAGGTGAAAACACTATTGCCTTAAAGCTGCCCGCCAGCGCCGCCGCGCTTTTAAGCTTGCTGCCGTTAAGTGCTGCTGTGCGGTGTTCCTTTATTTCAATTTCGGCGTCGTTTTCTATTCCGTCAGCCGAAAAATCCATTTTAAGCTCGGCTTTTTCCTTACCGAACCGAACAAACGCCGCGTCTTTAGCGGAACGAAAGCTTTTTATACCCGTAAAAAGCCACATACCCTCTAAAAGGTTTGTTTTGCCCTGCGCGTTTTCGCCGCAAATAACGTTCATTTCGTCGAAATTTTTTATTTCGGTCTCTTCTAAATTCCTGAAATTGCGGCAGGAAAAATAATTTATCCTCATTCTATTACGAACTTAAAGCCGTCAAATTCGGCAGTATCGCCGCTTTTAAGCTTTTTCCCGCGCATAAGGCAAATTTCGCCGTTTACCTTAACCTCGCCGTTTTGTATAACCGTTTTGGCATGTCCCCCGGTTGAAACAATGCCGGCTAATTTCATAGCGCTGTCAAGCCGGATAAAATCTTCCTTTATCGAAAGCCTTTTTATCTCCATCATCTCAACCTCATAGGCATTATCATATATTTGAAATCGTCGCCCTCAAGCGGCTCTATAAGCACGCCCGCGCCCGAGCCGTTGAAAAGTATCTGCACCTGCTCGGTATCAACCGCCTTTAAAGCCTCTAAAAGATAGCGGCTGTTAAGCCCTATTTCAAAATTTTCGCCCTCTAATTTTGTATTAAAGGTTTCCGTAGCTCTACCTACTGAGGTAGCGCATGTAAACACAACGTTTAATTCATTGAAATAGCAGCGAATAGGGGTTGAAAACGACTCGCTTATAAGCAAGGATACACGCTCAATAGTATCTATAAGCTCCCTTGTATTAACAACTACTCTTTGCTTGTGCTCGGAGGGTATTGTTTTTTGGTAGTTTACAAACTCACCCTCTAAGAGACGAGATATAAAGGAGTAACCGTCTATATTAAAGCTTACAAGCCTGTCGCCGAAGCTTATTTCCACGTTTTCGGTGTCTTCCGCTATAAGCTTTACAGCCTCGCCTACCGCTCTGCCCGATAATATAAAGGAAAAGTTGCCCGAAATATCCACCTTTTCGCGCCTTATTGCAAGGCGATAGCCGTCAATCGCCACAAATTGTAATATTCCGTCCTCAATAGTTACGTTAATACCCGTAAGTATGGGCTTAGCGCCCTCGTTTTGAGCAACCGCGAATATTGTCCCCTTTACCATTTCGGTAAGTATCTTGCCGCCTATTAAAATACTGTTGCCGCTGCCGACTGTGGGCATTTCGGGGAAATCCTCCGCCGCCATACCCATAATATCAAATGTAGCCTCGCCGCATTTAATATGGCAGTTTAGCTTTTCATCCGCCTCTATGCTTACCTGCAAGCCGTTCATACGGCGCAGTATGTCGGCAAGCAGGCGCGCGTTTATAACAATATCGCCCGGCTCGTCGCACTTAGCATATATTTCCTTTTTCATGCCCATTTCAAGGTTATAGGAAATAAGGGTTACCTTTCCCTGCTCGGCGGATATTAGAATACCCTCTAATACCGGCATAGAGGTTTTTGAGCCTACAACTCTTTGCAGCCTTGAAACCGCTTCAAGCAGAGAGGCGCGTTCAACAGAAAAAATCATATTTTTTCCTCCTAAAAACAAATAATAAAATAACAGTAATAATAAGGGGTGTTAATTGTGGGGATAAATGCTTTAAAGGCTTTTAAACAGCCGATTTTCACGGTTGAAAGAAATGTTTATAATTTCTTTATAATTTTGAGTATTTTAAGTTGTCCACATAGGTGTTAATAACTTCGCGGTTAATTAAGGTTTATAATGTGGATAATTTCAGTACGCCGTGTTATCGCTTTTAAGGTTTTTAATAATATCGTCTACCAGTTCTTTTTGGTAGGGCTTGTCCCTTAAAAAGTTTTCAATGCAGCGCACATTATGAAGCACGGTTGTGTGGTCCTTGCCGAAGCTCTCACCAATTGCCTTATAGGAAAGGTTGGTGGTCTCGCGCGCTATATACATTGCAACCTGCCGCGCCAGCGCCAGCGCCGCCGTTCTGCGGTTGGAAAGTATATCGCTTTCGGAAACATTGTAGGTTTTAGCCACCTCGGATATTATCTTCTCAATCTTAATAGGCTCGGGGCGGGTATCGTTTATAACGTCCTTTATAAGCCCCTGCACAACCCCCATGGTGGGCGTTTTGTTTTGAATGGCAATGTAAGCGTGCAGCTTTTTAACCACGCCCTCCAATTGCCTTGTATTAACCTTTATGTGCTCGGCAATGTAGTAAACCAGGCTTTCGTCTATTTCAATGTGCATCTGCTCGCATTTCTTGTTTATAATTCCCACGCGGGTTTCAAAGTCCGGTGCGGTAATGTCTGCGGGCAAGCCGCTTTCAAAACGAGAGCGGATTCTGTCGTCCAGCGTTTTAATTTCCTTAATCGGGCGGTCAAGTGTTACCACAATCTGCTTGTTGTTCTGGAAAAGGGTATTAAAGGTGTTGAAAAATTCCTCCTGCGTCTGTTCTTTACCAGCAATAAAATGAATATCGTCTATAAGCAGAACATCCACATTGCGGAACTTATTGCGGAAATCGTCAATAGTGCCGAGCCCCAGTCTGCCCTCCTGCAATGCCTTTATAAGCTGATTTGTAAAGTCCTCACCCCTTATATACTCAATTTTTTTATAGGGGAAGTTTTTCTTTATCTCATTCTTTATAGCCAGCATAAGGTGGGTTTTGCCCACACCCGAGGGTCCGTAAATAACAAGCGGGTTATAAGTATTTGCGGGGTTGGTCGCCACAGAGTATGAGGCGGCGTAGGCAAAACGGTTGGTAGCCCCAACAACAAAGTTTGAAAAGGTGAAAAAGTCCTCAAACGAAAGCCCGTCGCTGAACTGCTCGGCTTTAAGAATTTTTTCCTCTTCATCCTCACAGATAATTTTAACGCCTATTTCAATACCCATAACCTTTTTAACGGCGTTTTTTAAAATTTCCGTATAATTCTGCTCCACTACCCCGCGCATATATTCGTTATCTATTGACAGGGTAAGCTCGCCCGATTCAAGCGAAACGGGCTTTAAATCCTTCAGAAAACAGTTGAAAGCCACTTCGGATATTGTGATTTTACATTCCTCACAAACCGCAGCCCAAATGTCCTCAACAGAATTTATTGACATTATGTAAACCATCCTTTAAAGTATTTGACCCGAACAAATCGGCTTTTTATATCGGGGGTAATACTATCATATAATTATCCGATTAATTATACCATAATTCCGAATTATTTGCAAGAAAAAAGCGTTATATTTTTAATTTCGGGGCAAAATAAAAATAAAAACGAAAGGGGCGGCTCAAAACGGCGGTAAGAACCGATCTTGCAATAGAATCAGCCGAGGGATTAGGAAATAATCGGACTCTGTTAATAAATAAAGAAGAAAAGTGCGGAAATGTAAACATAACACGGATAAAAATAAAAACCGAGGCGGAAGAAAAGGCTGTTGGCAGACCGCGCGGCGACTATATAACCCTTGAATTTCCCGATGTTTCGGCAACCGAGCCCGATAATTTAAAAGAGGCAATAAAAAATGAGATAAATCGCCTTTTACCCGAAAAAAGAGGGCTTATTTTGGTATCGGGGCTCGGAAACAGCGATATTACGCCCGACGCACTGGGCCCCGCCGCCGCCCGCAGAATTTTTGCAACGCGGCATATTCCCCCCGCACTTTCAAAAACGGCGGGGCTTGAGGGTTTACGGCAGGTGGCGGTAATAGCCCCGGGCGTTTTGGGGCAGACGGGCATTGAGGCGGGCGAGCTTATAAAAGCCGCGGCGGACAGAATAAAGCCTGACGCGGTAATAGTAATAGACGCGCTGGCGGCGAAAAGCCCGAACAGGCTTTTTAAAACCGTTCAAATTTGCAATACGGGCATATCCCCCGGCTCGGGGGTTAAAAACAGCCGAAAGGAAATAAGCGAAAAAACGTTGGGCGTGCCGGTAATAGCAGTAGGCGTGCCCACAGTTATTGATACCGATACCTTAATTGAGGAATTAACAGGCGCGGCTCCTGCGCAAAAAAGCGGAATGTTTGTAACGCCGAAGGAGGTGGATATGCTCACCGTGCGGCTGAGCGAAATTTTAGCCGAGGCTTTAAATATGCTTTTGCAGCCCGAAATTGACCCCGCAATAATTTCCGAACTGGTCTAATTTTTATTCGCACTGAATAAAATTATTTCAGAGGGGGCGGAAAAATGCGAAACGGAGCGGGTGCGGCAAGGCTTATTTGCGTTTTTACGGCGTGTATTCTGCTTTTGGGCTATAATTTTTACGGCAGGTTTTTAAAGCCCTCATCTGCGGTACAGGCTGTAATACCCGAGCTTGAAAAAAGAGAGATAACAAGCAGCGAAAGCAGTACCTCCGCCCCCGAAAAAACCGAAAGTAATGCAGAAACGGTAAGCTCCTCTTCTTCTGAAAGCAGCGCGAGCGAAACAAAATCCGAGACAAGCGTTGCCGCCTCTGCCAAGGGCACGGTAAAGGGAAAAATTATAAATAACTATATTTCGCCCTATAAGGCGGGGCTTTCATATAATAACGTATACGTTAAAAACAGCGCGGGCGTGAGTATTGATATAAAGCAGCTGCTTAACGCCCCGCTGACCTTCAAAATGGAAAAAAGCGATAAACCGCAGGTGCTTATAATGCACACCCACACTACCGAAACCTATATGACCGAAAACACCGATTACTATACCGACGCATTTTCGCCCCGCTCGCGGGATAAGGCGGTAAATATGGTAAGCGTGGGCAATATTGTGGCGGATAAGCTGAACGCCGCGGGCATTACCACCCTGCACGATACTACCGAGCACGATTACCCAAAATACACCGGCAGCTACTCGCGCGCGGCAAAAACAATAAACGGGTACTTAAAAAAGTACCCGAGCATAAAAATAGTGCTTGATCTGCACCGCGACGCGGCGGCAAACGGCAACGATAAAATAAAGCTTACCACCGAAATAGGCGGCAAACGCGCGGCGCAGGTAATGCTTGTAATGGGCTCGCAAAGCGGCTCGCAGACCCATTTTCCCAACTGGAAAGAAAACTTAAAGCTGGCGCTGCGCTTACAGCAGACTTTGGAAAACAAATACCCGACACTCGCACGCCCGCTAAGCTTAACCTCAAGCGGATATAACGAAAGCCTTACAAACGGCTCGCTGCTTATAGAGTTCGGCACCGACGCAAACACCGTAGAAGAGGCGCACTACTCCGCCGGGCTTGTGGGCAACGCGCTGGCGGATTTACTTAATAATTTAAAATAGGGATTGATTAAAATAAAAAGAACGTTTTTAAGGTCATTCGGAATTTCCTTAACGGTGACTCTCTGCCTTATAATAGGCATCGCGGGCATATCCGCGGCATATGAAAACACTCGCCGTATCGGTTTCGGCGAATATACAAAAGCGGTGGAAATTCACGGCGGCAAAATAAAAATACTCGATTTTGAAATTGATTTAATAAATAGGCGATAAGGGCGGAGGGATAATTTTTAGCTTTTGTAACAACCCCTCCGTCTCACTCCGCGAGCCACCTCCCCTTACACAGGGGAGGCATTATAGGCTCCCTTCTTTTCGGCTTTGCCGAAATAGAGGGGAGCTGTCAGCCGAATGGCTGACTGAGGGGTATTTTCTAATGTCTAACGTCTAACATCTAATGTCTAAATTGTGTGGTATTTTAACGGTTAATTGATTTTTTTACTATATTATTATAGTAAAAATCAAAGCCTGCGGTTTTGCGGGGTATAATATTCCAAGAGGTGTTTTCAAATGGAATATGATGAAATTTTAGATGAGTTACAAGATGCAATAAGAGGGCTTGAAATGAACACGCAGTTTTTAATACTTTTTTCATATAAAGAAGAAGTATTGATTGAAAAGTGTTCGGAACAAACGGTAGAGGACTGTAAGGACAGGCTTTTAAATTTTGCCGAGCAATATACATATGATTATCTTGCCGCCGCAAAGCGGTTGCTTAACTATAAAAAGTAAGGTTTATAATAACGGTCAAATCAATATTTTTTGGTAATTTTAAAGTAAGGATTGATTAAAATAAAAAGAACGTTTTTAAGGTCATTCGGGATTTCCTTAACAGTGGCTCTTTGCCTTATAATAGGTATTGCGGGCATATCCGCGGCATACGAAAACACCCGCCGTATCGGTTTCGGCGAATACACAAGGGCAGTGGAAATTCACGGCGGCAAAATAAAAATACTCGATTTTGAAATTGATTTAATAAATAAATGATAAAGACATTGATAAATCGGCAAAAGCGGCGGAGATGCGGTGCAACCGCTTCACAATGTATCGATAAAATAATTTCTTTTTAAATAAAAAAGCAGAAAAAGAGCCGCATATGCGGCTCTTTTTGGCGCGCCGAAAGGAATTCGAATCCCCGACCTTCCGCTTAGGAGGCGGACGCTCTATCCTGCTGAGCTACCGGCGCATATGCGCCGATTTCGGCGCAAGAATAATTATATCATATTAAACCGAAAAGTCAAGTTTTTTGCGTTTTTACAGCCATACTCCGAAAAATTTGCATTTTTGAGAAAATGCGGTATAATAGTAACGGTGATAAAAATGGACATAAAACAGCAGGCGTATAACGCCGCGAAAGAAATAATTGAAATTGCCGGTTTAAAGGCGGGGCAAATACTTGTTGTGGGCTGCTCCACAAGCGAAATTTCGGGCGCGAAGATAGGAACGGACTCATCACCCGATACCGCCAAAGAGGTTTTTGACGGAATTTATGCCGCAGCTGACGAAAAAGGCGTGTTTGTTGCCGCACAGTGCTGCGAGCATTTAAACCGCGCTGTAATTTGCGAACGCAAAGCCGCGCCCTATGCGGATGCCGTAAACGTTGTGCCGTTTCCCAAGGCGGGCGGCTCGTTTGCAACGGCGGCTTACGCCGCGTTCAAAGACCCGGTGGCGCTTGAAGAAATAAGAGCCGACGCGGGGCTTGACATAGGCTTTACCCTTATAGGCATGCACCTGAAAAAGGTAGCCGTGCCGGTAAGGCTTAAAAACGACCGAATCGGTTCCGCACAGGTGCTGGCGGCAAGGGTACGGCCCAAATTCATAGGCGGTGAAAGAGCGCATTATAATAAAAATCTGCTTTGAGCGTAAAAAAACAGTCCGGATTACCTAGGTTTAAGAATTTGTATTGTCTATTCTTATTAATTGTTATAAATCGGATTTGAATATAAAATTTCATTCGCCGAATTCATCTTTATAATATTCCTTTCTTTTGTATTTTTCAAGAGTACTAAAAACAGCCGCGGTTTTCTGCCGCGGCTGTTAGATTTTTTTACTTATTCAATTTTAGAAAGCTCTTTTATTTAACCCTATATACTTAACCCTTGAACGGTTTATTTTAATATTAACTGAAGTTGTGCTAATGCCCTTTGGCATATCAAGAACAATCAAATATCGCGAAATTTATGTATTGGAGCTAACCGAGCCGTTTAATAAATAGTACATTGGTATCACCCGTATTGATTTATTTGTGCTGTGATTTCCTCACAATCATTTTAATCACCTTTTCGGGTTATCTATTAAAAAATCGTTTAGATTTTATTATCATTTCAATGCCGCCTGCCGCGACTGCCCTTTTTCTACTTCATTGGATTCACCACTTTCATTTTATTTTAAAAGTAAGCCGGTGGAGCTTCCTCTCTCATCCTTGTTTTCATCTCCTTTCCTTTTGTCTGGTTTTATTATAAAGCATAATTTATAGTTTGTCAAGTACTTTTTGATAACTTTTAGTTAAATTAACAGTTTGTTCAAAACTTTACAATATTTGAAATATATGTTAAGATATAAATATATATGTTGCAAGGAGAAATGCTTATGGGTCCTATGATGCCCCCGCCCCCCGGAATGAGGGGGCCTATGCGTATAGGCGGCGGTCCGCGCGGGTTTTTGACCGATGAAGAAAAACAGAACAAGCCTAAATTGACAAAAGCGCTGCTTAAAAGAATATTCGGCTATTTATCGCCGTATAAGCTGCAATTTATAGCGGTATTTGCCGCTCTTGCCGTTTCGGCGGTTTTAGGACTTTTCCCGTCAATTATAACGGGAAAAATAGTTGACGCGATTGTGGACGACAGCGCCGACGTAAAAACCCTTTTGGGGCTTGTGGTGCTGGCGTTTATTGTGCTTTCAGCCGCGCAGATTATAAGCGTGCTTGAGCAATACATAAACAGTTGGATCTCGCAAAAGATAATTTACGATATGCGAAACCAAATGTACGACCATCTTTTGCATATGCCGCACGGCTTTTTCACAAATGAAAAGCAGGGTGATATAATAACCCGTATGAACAGCGATATTAACGGTGTAAGCTCGGTTATATCGGGTATGCTGGCTTCGGTTTTCAGTAATGTTTTAACCGTTGCAACCTGCGTATTTTATCTTTTCTATACCGATTGGCGGCTCGCGATAGTGGGGCTTATAGTGCTGCCGCTCTTAATTCTTCCCACAAAGGCGGTGGGCAGAAAGCGCTGGGAGCTTGTAAGCGAGGCGCAGGAAAAGCAGGACGAGCTTAACCAACAGGTAGACGAAACGCTTTCGGTCAGCGGGTCAATGCTTGTAAAGCTGTTTACAAAGGAAAAAACGGAATATGATAAATTCCGCAGAATAAACGATGAAACCACCAAAATAACAATACGCGAGCAGCGCGCGGGCAGCTGGTTCCGCGTGTTTTTAGGTATGTTTATACAAATAGCGCCGCTGCTCATTTATTTTGTGGGCGGCTTCCTTATAATAAGCCACACCGATTCATCCCTTACCGTGGGCGATATATCGGTAGTGGTGGCGCTTGTAAACAGGCTTTATCAGCCGGTAAGACAGTTACTTGATTTAGAGGTTGACTTTGTAAGGTCAATGGCGCTGTTTACACGAATTTTTGAATATTTCGACCGTAAGTGCGATATTGAAGACCCCGAAAATCCCGTAACTCCCCCGCTTGATAACAGCAAAATAGAGTTTTCAGACGTGCATTTTTCCTATGAAAACGGTCACGAAATTTTAACGGGCGTAAGCTTCACCGTACCGAGCGGCGCTATGTACGCAATAGTAGGCACCTCGGGCGCGGGAAAATCCACAATTATAGGTATGATACCGAGACTTTATGATGTAAGCCGCGGCAGCGTTAAAATAGCCGGGACGGACGTGCGCGATTTTTCGCTTGCGTACCTCCGACAAAATATCGGCATTGTAACGCAGGATACATACCTTTTCAACGGCACTATTCTTGAAAATTTGCTTTACGCAAAGCCCGACGCCACGCGCGAGGAGGTTGAAAACGCCTGCAAAGCGGCGAATATTTACGATTTTATTTTATCGCTGCCCAAAAAGTTTGATACAGTGGTAGGCAACCGCGGATTAAAACTCTCGGGCGGTGAAAAGCAGCGCGTTTCAATAGCGCGGGTAATTTTAAAGAACCCCAAAATACTTATTTTGGACGAGGCTACATCTTCGCTCGATTCGGTATCGGAAAGCCTTATACAGTCGGCGCTCTCGGCTGTAATGGCGGGCAGAACCAGCCTTGTTATAGCGCACAGATTATCAACCGTAATTGCGGCGGATAAAATTATGGTAATAGAAAACGGCGTAATTACCGACAGCGGCTCGCACTCGGAGCTGCTCGAAAAAAGCGAGAAATACCGCCTGCTTTACGAAACGCAGTTTAAAAAGGTAATTGAGCTTGAAAAAGAAAAAAGTTCCCATTGACTTAAATACCTTTTGGGGTTAAAATATATTTGTACTAAGGAGGCTCTGATATGGACGAGATTAAGAACAAAGACGAATACAACCCGGATATTGTCACCTTGTCAGACGATGACGGTAAGGAATATACCTTTGAGGTGCTTGACGCTATTGAAACCGAAACGGGAAGATACCTTGCAATGCTCCCGATTTACGACGACCCGCAAAAAACGCTTGACGACAGCGGCGAGCTGGTTATAGTAAAAGTGGGCGAGGAAGAGGAAAACGGCGACGAATACTATTACGAAATAGAGGACGACGACGAATATGATATGATTGCCGACGCATTCGTTGAACGTCTTGAGGATTTTTTTGAAATAGACGACAAATAATAATATAAGATACTGAAAAATCAGTTTGTTGATAAACCCCAAAGTCTAATTTTGCGGCGTTTACGCCGCATTTACGTTTTTCCGCTGACACGTGCGGCGTAAAAACACCTTGCAAGCAAAAAAACGCCTATTCAGCGGTTTTTCAAGAACTGTCCTGCGCTGTTCGCGGACCGCGTCTTATATAGCCCTACAACCTTTTAATCGGGGCCTTTGCTCGCGCGGCGGATTGCAGACCTCCCGCGGCTGTGCCGAGTTCGGAAGAAGGGAGCGTGAAGCCGCGCGGCGGGCACCCACCTGCACAAACCGCAGGTTATTTTAAGCGCATTACGGCAGGGCGGGACAGCTTTTTAAAAAATTACAAAATAATCC
>URGH01000073.1 GCA_900547305.1 uncultured Oscillospiraceae bacterium
GCTTACGGGCGCTTCGCGCGGAGTTTTTTCAAACGAGGCAGGGCTCGGCACCTCGGCAATGGCGCATTCCGCCGCCTCTCATACCGACGGCACCCGCCAAAGCCTTTTCGGAATTTTCGAGGTGTTTGTGGATACGGTGGTAATCTGCACCCTTACCGCCCTTTCCATGCTTTGCTCGGGCGTGGGCATAGAATACGGAAAGGGCGCGTCAACAGAGCTTGTAAGCTCTGCTTTCGCAACCCTTTACGGTAAATATTCGGTTATTCTGCTGGCTGTTATGATGTGCCTTTTCGGACTTTCAAGCGTTATAGGCTGGGGGTATTACGGCATAGTTTCATGTAATTTCCTTTTCGGCAAAACAGGCAGACGGCTGTTTTTACTCCTATACCCGCTGTTCTGCATACCCGGCGCGCTTATGAATATTGACGCCGCATGGCGGCTCTCTGCCTTTTTCAACGGCATGCTGCTCTGCATAAACGTATTTGCGGTGCTGCTGCTATCGGAAAAGGTCATTATCCGGCTTAAAGACCTTTAAGAGCGGCATATACTCTTCCCAGCGGTACTGCCGTATAGGCATAACCGGGTGACGTATATCGTCAAAAACAAGCACCAGCGCCGGAGAAATATTATTGTAGCGATCGGTTATATACCACCCTTTAAGTTTGCCCTCATGTATAAGGCGCTTTGCCGCGGCATGATAATTAAAATAGCTCATACCGCTATTATGCCCCGTATTACCGCATAATTACAGCTTTTGCGCCGCTTTTAAAACAACGGCGTATTTTTCAGAGACATTCGGGAAAAGCTCTTTTGCCAAGGCAATATCCCCGTTTCGCAGAACTTCGGTAATTGGCGTCGCCGCATTATAAAGAGCGGTAAAGCCGAGGTTTGCCGCTATGCCCTTTAAGGTATGCGCCGCTCTGAAAGCGGTATCGGTATCGCCGTTTTTCAAAGCGTCTTTCAGCAAGTCAAAGTTTTCGTCTTCCTTAAATTTCAAAACAAAGTGCAGAATAAAGTCCTCGTTGCCGAGTCTGTCGGCAACATCTTTATAGGACGAGCCTATTTCAGAGTAAAATTCCTTAATTCCCATTTTTATTCCTTTCCGCGCATTTTTCCGCTACGGTTTTTATAAGCTGTTTTTCATTTATCGGCTTAGGAAAATACCCGTTCATTCCCACCGCAAGACACTTTTCAATATCCTGAACAAACAAATTCGCGGTCATTGCAATAATCGGCACGGTCTTCGCGTCCGCCCTTTTAAGCGCGCGTATTTGTTCGGTAGCTTTAAGCCCGTCTGTTACGGGCATGGTTATATCCATTAAAATCGCGTCAAATTCATTTTCAGCCGATGCCGCGAATATGTCGAGCGCTTCCCTGCCGTCAAACGCCGCCGCGGTTTCGGCGCCCGCGTCTCTTGCGAGATATTCGGCTATTTCCATATTTATGCGGTTATCCTCGGCAATCAAAATTTTAAGCCCTTTAATGCTGTAATTCCCGGTATCGCCGCCGCTTTCGGACTCATGCGAATATTCAAACGGCAATATTATCTCAAATCGGGTGCCGCCCCCCTTTTCGCTCTGAACCGACAACGTGCCGCCGAGCTTTTCGGTGAGCATTTTAACTATTGCAAGCCCTAGCCCCAGTCCGCCGTAGGGGGATACCTCCTCATTGTTTTCCTGTGTAAACGGCTCGAACATTTTCTTTTGAAAATCGGGGCTTATGCCTATGCCGTTATCGCTGCAGATAAAATGAATTATCGCCCTGCCGCCGCTTTCTTCCTCAAAAAACGAAAAGTTCACCTCGCCGCCTTTATTGCTGTATTTCACGGCGTTTATAAGAATGTTTATAACTATTTGGTGAAAATAAAGCACGTTTCCGTAAAGGTGCTTGCCGCTCCCCGATATTTGCGGCGGATAAAGCTTTACTCCCGCATTTTCCGCCCTCATATTTGCAATGGTATATACCTTTTCCGCCTCATCCTTCAAATCAAATGCAGTGTTTACTTCTGTCTTGCCGTCTGCTTCGCTTAGGTTGACCGTAAGAATATCATTAACCAATTCAAGCAGATATTCCGCCGCCACTCTCGCCTGATTGCGGCAGTAGTTTTGCTTTTCGGGGTTGCCTGCGTTACGGTCGGCAATTTCAATCATTCCGAGAACTGCGTTTATCGGCGTCCGTAAATCGTGGCTCATACGTCGCAAAAGGTTGGTTTTCGCCTCGTTCGCGCGTTTCTCGCTGCGCATTGCTTTCTCCAGCTGACGCTGATATTCAATTTCCAGCTTTTTCTGCTCGGTAATATTTTTTGTAACAAGTAAAAATGAGTCAAAATCGCCGTTTTTGCCGTTACGTTTGGGTATTATTATATCGTTAAGCCATTCGCCGTGTATATTCCGGTATTCCGTTTCAATATAGTCCTTGCCGTCAAGTCGCTGTTTCAGGGTTGAAAGCTCGGTAAATCTGCGGTATTCATCACGGTAAGGCTCGGCGGCGTAGTTTGTAAAATCGGTTTTTAAAACCTCATCAGCCGGGCGGTTTTCATCCACATCGGCAAAATCCGCCTCGCGCAGTAAAAATTTGAAACGGTTATTCTTTATATCCACAAAAACATTAAAAAGAAACATTCGGCTTACGGTACGGATTATTTCGTATTGCTCGTTTATTTCACGCGTGTGCAGATATTTCGACCTTTGATGAAAGGCTATGACAAAGAATATTATTACAAAATAAACGCACAGCGCCAATATAATAACATTAAAACAATCCGAAAACACATCTGCGGTGCGGTAGTATATATAAATTCCGTATTCCTTATAAACCGCCCTGCCGCCGTAATACTCGTCTTCCCCATCGGAAATTTTAACAAGTTTTCCCGTTTTCGCCTTGTCGTCCATTACTCCGAGCGCCTTAACGCCGCTTTTTGCTCCCGCAATATCACTGCGGTTTGAGGAAATTATTCTGTCGCCCTCGGTTATTACAACCGTACCGTTAAGCACGGTCGCGTCGCCTGCAAGCAGCCGCCGAGCCGAAGAATAATAGTTCTGCATGCTTACCCCGTTTTGCAAACGGAAGCATAACACAACGCCATTTTTATCGTGTCTCGCCGCTGCGGCAACATCGTAAATGCCGCCGTTTATATAAATACGCTCGGAATAAATTTTAACGGGATATTCCGCTATCTGCTTTACCGCGTCATGCGGAATATGCTCTGTAAGCTCCTTTGCGCCTATACCCGAAAATGTGTATTCGGTTTCCGTGTTTAAATTTTCATCCGTTAAAATCACGGTGCTGAGCCTTTGCGTAGCGGTATATTCCTTAATCCATTCATACTGTGTGTTATCGGGCAGTATTTCCAGCGTTCTGCCTATGTTATCCGCCTGTTCGGTAATTCTGAAAAGACTTTTAGCCGTATCGTTTTCAAGGAAATTATCGTATTCTCTGCATTGGTTTTTTAAGTACTTTACAGTGACCCCATATGTCTTCCGGGCTTTTATAAGGCACATTTGCCTGCCTATCAAAAGACCTATGAGCAGCACAATAACGCCTATTGCCGCTATCATGCCGTAAAACAGTGTTTCCGACGGCTGTATTTTGCCGATTAACGGTTTTTTCCTCTTCACAACCGTCACTCCCCTGTCAGTCCCGAGTTGCCAAGCCCGTAAGGCGATATTATTTTTTCAATGGTGCCGTCCGCTCCCATTTCTTTAAGGACTTTTGTAAGCTCGGCTTTAATCGGGCTTGCGCTTTCCCTATAAAACGCCACTCCCAAATCTGCCTGCAAAAGAGGCTCTTCCAAAACTCTGTATTCACCGCCCGAGTTTTTAATAAGCTCCCTGTATGCGGCTTCATGCCCCGCACATGCGTCAACATAGCCCTTTCTGAGCGCCGCGAACACGGTATCAACAGAGGGCAGACTGTAAACGTTTTCAAGCCCGCTTATCTGCGGCAATTTGTTATTCAAAAAAAGCTCCTCCGGCTTTGAGCCGTTTTGCACCGCTATTCTTTTGCCGCTCAAATCGCTGAGGCGGTAAATATCCGAATCGGCGCGTACAACCGCCACCTGCCGGCTTTTAAGGTAGGGCCCCGCCCATGAGTAAAGCTCTTCCCTACCGTTTATTGTAAAACTGCCCCACAGGCAATCTACCGCGCCGTTTTCAAGATATACGTCTTTATTTTGCCAAGCTATTTTTTTGAAAACGGGCTGAATATTCATTCGCCCGCACGCCTCGTGCGCAATTTCAACATCTATGCCGGTAAAATCGCCGTTATCGTCAATGTAAAAATAGGGCGCGTAAATATCGCTGCCTATAACAAGCCGTTTTTCAGCCCGATTATTGCTCCGCGTCTCCTTTTCAGAGCACCCCGCAAAGCAGCAAAGCATAGCCGCGGCAAGCAAAAATGCAATAATTCCGCGCCGGTTCATTGTTTGTTTTCCCCGTCTTCACGCTTTACGTAAACATCGTTTATAAGTTTATCACTTATATTGCAAAGACACTCTGTAAGCAGCGGGTTAAAGCTGCCGCACTCGCCCGCAAGTATCATTGAAAGCGCCGTCTCGCCCGAATACGGTTCTTTATACACCCGGCGGCTTACAAGCGCGTCGTACACGTCCGCAAGCGACACCACCTGCGCCGCAATGGGTATCTCGTCGCCTTTAAGCCCGTCGGGGTAGCCGCTGCCGTCGTACCGCTCGTGGTGCCAGCGGCATATCTGCGCGGCTGTTTCAAGCATCGGTTCGTTCTTTATAGAATCGCCCGCGCCGTTCAGCAGTATTTCCTCGCCTATAACGGTATGTTGTTTTACAATTTCTCTTTCCTCGGGTGTCAGCTTACCGGGCTTGTTAAGTATAGCGCTGTCAATTTCTATTTTGCCCACGTCGTGCAAAGCCGCCGCCTTGGAAATTATATCGCAATCCCGCCAGGAAAGACCGTATTTATCGGTTTTGAGTATCAGCCTTTCAAGCAGCAATTCGGTTATTTTGCGTATGTTCCGTATATGCTGTGCGCTTTCGCCGTTT
Organism: uncultured Oscillospiraceae bacterium; assembly: GCA_900547305.1. Classification (GTDB taxonomy): domain Bacteria; phylum Bacillota; class Clostridia; order Oscillospirales; family Acutalibacteraceae; genus UBA737. The sequence goes on from URGH01000073.1 coordinate 5,015, forward strand.
TTTCTGCCGAGCAAGCCGCTTAAAACGTCCGTCATTATATGCTCGTTGTTAATGCTTTCGCCGTGCTGTCTTGCTATAACCGAAGTCAGCCGCTGCTGCTTTGAATACAGCCTTACGGCATTATGTATCCGCTGCATAACCACCTTTGAGTCAAACGGGCGGCTTATATAATCGGTAACGCCCAAGTCAAACGCACGGCGGATATTACCGTCGGACATGTCAACGCTTATCATAATAACGGGAATATCGTCAGTATAGTGCAGGCGCTTCATTTCCGAGAGCACTTCCAGCCCGTCCATTTCGGGCATAATTATATCAAGCAGCACAAGCGATATACCAGTACCGTACTCCTTTAGCTTTTCTAGGCATTCCTTGCCGTTTTCAGCCTCCAAAGCCTCAAATTCATCGCCTATCATTTTTGAAAGCATTTCGCGGTTGTGAAACGAATCGTCAACTATCAGTATCTGCTGCTTTACGTCGACTTCAACGTTATTATCGCGGCGCAAATAAAAATCCCGTTCGGTAATATATGCGTTTTTCTTTGATTTTGCGCGGTACATAAGCCTGTCGGCACGGTAAACCGCGTCCTGCATTACCTCGTTTTTGGAAACAACCCCGCCCATGCTCAGCGTTATCGGAAAGTCGCCGCAAGAATCGGCAGTACTCTCTTTTAATCGTTTCTGTATTCTTTCGAGTGTATTTTCAAGATTTTCCGCCGTTGCTCCCGGCATTATCAGCAAAAATTCATCGCCGCCGAAACGTACCAGAAAATTTACTCCCACAGTTTCCTTTCGAATTTCAGCCGAGACCCTTGCCAAAACCGCATCGCCCGCAGCGTGCCCGCGGGTATCGTTGCATAATTTGAAATTATCAATATCCAAAACGGCAACGCCGCCCGAAAAAGCATTCAGTTTTAAATTCGTTTCATAATAATTACGGTTGTAAGCGCCGGTGAGGCTGTCCTTGTAATTTTCCTTTTTAATCTCGCTTACAAGGTATTCGTACCGACTCACAATCTCGCCTATATTAAGAGTGGTAAAGGTTATGAATTTGCGCGCCTTATCGGCATATGAAAAGGTGATTTTTTTGCAGCCTTTCCGATTTTCCGAAACTGTATTTATGTATATAATATACTCCTCGGCGTTTTCAAGCTTTTTAACGGCGTAATCCAGTGCAAGAGACGCCTTGGTATGCTCCTTTTCTTCCTCGGAAACATATTTTTCCACAAACATGCTCATAAGCGTATTATAATTGTAGTCGGTTATCGGTATGTTTTCCGTATTCCTTGCATGTATCACAACGCATGTACCGGTTTCAAGACTGATGCTTATAATATTGTCAAACGACTCCCTGACCGAATTATAAAGCGAACGCTCCTTAAATTCGTCGCACATATCTTTGCCGGATATAATAAGACTTTCTTCCCCGTTTTTCTCTATGCGTATTCTGTACCATTTAAGCGGGGCGGAGGGTAGCAAAAACTGCAGTTCCAGCTCTTCGCCTTCCTTTCCGTCGGTAAAAAAGCCTTTAAGATATTCCTCATTCAAATATTTTTTCCATATACGGTCGTTTATGCCTATTCCGAATTCATCCCTGAATATTCCTATCAATTCCGAAACAGTATAAGCCTTATCCGTATATTCCCGCGCCACCGTATCGTAATAAATGAAAATTTTTCCGTTTCTGCGGTCATACTTCCATATCATATCGCAGTAGTGCTTTAAGCATGTAATAAGCATATTCCGCTTTGTCAAAACAGGTCACCTTCTGTATTTGCTTATGAATTACGGTATATATTATAGCACACACTGTTTATTTTTTCAAATATAAGAAAATACGGTTTTTTTACAAAATTTTACTGTTTTACAAATTCAGTTAGACAATACAAAAAAATAAATATTGACTTTCACCGAATTTATGATATAATAATCAAGCGGGTTAAGCGAAATGCTCCGCCTCGGATGTCCTCGCCGTGTGAAATTTAGAGGACGAAATATAAAATTGAAAATTTAAAACGGAAAATTGAAAGTCGGTGTTTTATCGGCATCTTTAATTTTAAATTTTTCATTTTCAATTTAATATTTGCGGATATGGCGGAATAGGCAGTTTGCCCGTGAGCGCTGCCTGCGGCAGATACAGCGAGCAAGGCAAAGGCGCAGCGGTCGGAATTTTTTCGGCGCTCCAAGCCGTAAAAAATTACGTCAACCGCAAGAGTCACGCGGGCGCGGCTGCCCGATAAAAATTTAATATTTGCGGATATGGCGGAATAGGCAGACGCGCTAGATTCAGGTAACGCCATCTCGGTGTAAATTCGGTAAAACCGCAGAAATGCGTTTTTATAATTGCGGATCAAGCGAAATGCTCCGCCTCGGATGTCCTCACCGTGTAAAATTTAGAGGACTAAAACTTAATATGCGGGTATGGCGGAATAGGCAGACGCGTTAGATTCAGGTTCTAATGATCGCAAGGTCGTGGAGGTTCAAGTCCTCTTACCCGCACCAAACAGTACAAATCCGAACTTTCTCATGATTGGAGACGGTTCGGTTTTGTTATTTTGCAATATACATAGTCAAAACCGTTTTGCGGATAAATCGAACGATGAACGGAGGTGAATACTGTGCGGCTTTTTTACGGCATATCCGAAGATATTGAAAAATGGATGGACTTAATAACAGAGGTTCGATGGACTTTTCCGGGTCTTGAAACACAGGAAAAGCTAAATGAGCATAAAACCACCGTCCTAAAATTTATGAATAAGCGACAGGCCGTTTGCGTAAAAAAAGAATCCGAAATTGTAGGTGTTATATTGTTTTCACGGAAACACAATATGATTTGCTGTCTTGCAGTTGCACCCCAATACCGCCGCCGAGGTGTGGCTACAATGCTTATGGATGAAGCACTTGCCAATTTAGACAGAACAAAAGAAATAACGGTTTCTACATTTCGGGGTGATGATGAAAAAGGAATTGCACCAAGAACATTGTATGAGAAATTCGGTTTTGTTGCAGATGAGCTTATAGAGGAATTCGATTACCCAAATCAAAAATTTGTCCTTTTCCCCGTCGGCGCAGAACGAAAAGCCCGACAAATCTCTATTAACAGTATGGTTTGGGAAATCAGCCATATTCTTGCGGACTGTGACCCGACAATATATTTGTACGGTTCGTCTGCTTTGAATGATTTCAGATTGGGCTGGAGCGATATTGATATTTTGGTTCTTACGGATAAGCAAATATCTGAGTCACAGGCAAATTTGCTTGTAAATCTCCGCCAGACTATGCTCGCAAAACAGCCTGATAATCTTTATTACCGTTCTTTTGAGGGCGCTATGCTCACCAAGATTGCCTTTCTTGTAAACGCTGATGGCCGAGTGATTTATTGGGGTACAAGCGGAGAGCAAATTACCGACAGGTATTTGCTTGATAGCTTTTGCAAGGCAGAACTGATTGAGAACAGTATTCTTTTGTATGGAAAAGATATACGAAAAGAACTGAAATATCCCGATTTTCACGAGCTGTATTCCGATGTGAATCGGCAATATAAGACTATAAGAAAGTATGCACAAAGTACCGGAAGAAATTTTTATTCTTTCGGTTGGCTGTTGGATATATCTCGTTGCATATACACGCTTCGCACAGGCAAGATTATTTCCAAAACAAAAGCGGCGGAATGGGCGCTTCAAAACAATCTCTGCCCGGATGTGCACGCTCTTACAACCGCTTTGAATGTCCGCAGATCCCCGTTAAAATATCAAGATGATAAAGATACATTTGACTATGCCGAAACGCTTGGGGAACCCATTCAACACTTTGCCGATGTGTTAGAAAAGGAATTGAAAACAATTGATTAAGAAAAGACAATAAAATCTTTTTATAGTACTCTCACACCGCTCAAAGCCTTTGTTTATGCGGCTTTGAGCGTTTTTCTTTGCCCAAAATTTTAACTGAAATTACTTGTCAGAAACCAAAAAGCGGGCGCACAACATAAAGTGTGTGCCTGCCGAGTCTTTTATATTTACAGCACAGAAGAATATTGATATATGATATGGCGGAGAGTTAACCCTCCGCCATACTTTCCCAATTCGGGAAATACCATATTTCGGCGTGCCTGTCGGTTATATCTCCGCTTTCATCGTAATAATCGATATGCGTGCGGAATTCTCCGTTAAGCGTTATTTGAATATCAAGCTTTCCGTTCTTTTCGTATATAACGATCTCATCCACCAACATCCTGAGATGCGTATCGCTTATCGCACCGTCGGCTATAATACCGTCAAGCAGCTCAACGCTTTTCTTCATTTGCTTTTTGCGTTCCTTTACGGTATTTTCAATATCCTTCATTTCCCGAATTCTGTTTTCAATTGTTTTAATATCCGTTTCGCAGGAAACAAGCATTTTGGTATAAACTTCGGCGTGCTCTCTGTCCCGTATTCTTTCAAGCAGTATTTGCTGTTGGTCGGTTTTTCGCTGCGCAAGCTTTTCCTTAAGCGCTGTTATCTGCTTTTCGGCGGAGGGACGGTCGGCAAGCCACTTTTTCAGTTCTCTGTCAACCCTTTTAAAGTTTTCGTGAGCCATTATTTTAAGTTCCTCAAGCTCTTTGAGTATCAGCCCGTCAAGAACTTCCTCACCGATCTTATGCGGTGAACAGTTTTCCTTTCCGTAACGGTGGTAACCGTTGCAAACATATTCCATTCTCGGCGGATTATTACGCCAATATCTTGTTTTACAGCTGAATGAGGAACCGCAATCGCCGCATTTTATAAGTCCTGTGTATCGGTGATGTGTATTTCCGCTTGAAGCCCTTACATTTCTTTTCGGCTTTTGCTCAAGTAAAAACTGTGCCTGCTCCCATATCTCTTTCGGTATGATTGCAGGCACAGCGTTTTCGTGCTTAAAATGTTCTTCGGGCGGCAGTTCCTTTCGTATATGATTTATTTTGCTTGTATAGGACTTGTGGCAGATAAGATTCCCGATATAAAACTCATTTTGCAATATTCTTTTTACACCTGTATTTTCCCATAAAAATCTGTGAGCAATTTCGGGTTTGTTATATCCGAGATTTTTACCTAACAGTTTTTTCTGATAATATCCCGGCGATTTAATGCCTTTCTCATTTAAAATTTTAGATATGGCTTTAAGCCCGTATCCCGATACATACAGATTGAATATCTTACGGACTATTTCGGCGTGTTCCTCAACAACCGTAACCTTGCCCGTGTTTTTATCCTTGAAGTATCCGAGCGGCGGTATCATCACGATACCGCTTTTTTGTTTCTGCTTATATCCCGCACGGATTTTCTTGGATATATCTCTGGCGTACATATCGTTGAATATTCCTTTAAAGCCAACCATCAGATCGTCGTCCTCGTTGCTTGTGTCTATGTTTTCGGTTACCGAAAGCACACGCACATCATTTTCACGAAGATAGTCTATAAACATTGCGGTCTGCGTTCTGTGCCGTCCAAGTCGGGACAGGTCTTTAACGATTACCGCGTCAATGCTTTTATCCTCAACGGCGGCGTATATTTTATTTATCCCCTCACGGTTAAAATGCATTCCGCTGATGTTGTCATCAGCCGACTCACCTATAACGGTGCAGTTATTGTTTGTAGCATATTCCCGCAATATATTTTGCTGATTGGTAAGTGAATTTAACTCGCTGTCCTCGTCACGGGAGAGCCTTGAATACAGCCATACTCTCATAGCAATCACCTTTCTTTTTTTCTCGGCAGGCGCATGATATCCTGTCCACGCAACAACATACCACAACACCTGCCGTAAGTCCAGATAAATTACGCTGATTTACTGTTTTCGCAATCGATCGCCATTTTATCCGTACTGATATATTCTTTTATCGCTGAACTTAAAAAGCGGTCAAACTTTTCATCGTCGCCGTTATAGTAAAACTCAACCCGTTCAATGTTATAATCGTTTTTCTCCATAGATTCCTTTCCGCCGTAAGGCTGTTTGGTATTTTTACATTCCGCCCATAACGGGACCGGAATGTTTCTTTTTATGCTCTGAGGGGAAGTGCCTTGTGGTGCAATCCTCAATGGGAGCGTCGTCGTCAATAATGCCTGTTATATCAGCCGCAAGATAAGCAGCGTCAGATAATACAGCGCCGTTATAGCCGAGGGAATAACCGTAATCCAAAATATCCGGCTCAAATACTTCTCCGCCGTATCCGTCAGCATGGAGAGAT
>URGH01000074.1 GCA_900547305.1 uncultured Oscillospiraceae bacterium
GCTATTATGCAAATATGGCGTGCAAGCCGATTTACGTTTCACACGCCATTCTGATATTTTACTTATTTTTGATCTTGACCCGCAGGATCCGCAATTTTCTTCAACTAAGATAACGGAAATGATGAATTATTTTGTTGAATCATCAGATATGGGAAAATTGTATTTGAACTATCCTATGGTAGAATCTTTTTATCATATGAAAAGTATCCCTGATGACGATTACTGGTCATATACGGCTACAATGCAGGAATTGAACAATCATATTTACAAATCAAGAGTTGCTGCCGAAAACAGAAATCATGATTATTCAAAATTTGCTGTAGATAAGTCGGAATGTAACATAGTCATTAAGCAAAACATCGAAAAGGCTTGGAAGATTATGAAGGATGATATTTCCTTCCAATATGAAAGAATTTTGCCTGATCCGGCTGATGTTCTCGATATTCAACTTAAAAAATTGAAAGAGGATAATGCATTATTTGTATTATGCACTTGTGTGTTTTATATCCCGGATTATAATTCAAAATTGATTGCTGAGTAGGAGGAAATTGTTTAAACCTATCATTTAATGAGAAATAATGCTTTTGATATATGTTATATTATAAAAAAAGACTCGACATGATCCGCATCGTTGAGAGGCGTGTCGGGTTCTGTTGCTATTATTATATAACCTTTCCTGAATTTGTCAACCGTCAAAAACAAAAAGTTTAATTTTTAATGTTATATTAAAAAATAAAAGTCCGCAAATTGCAATAGCAAGTTGAAACAAAATTAAAATAGCAGTGACTTTATGGTAGAGGACTTTGGATTTACGAAGAGAGGGGCGTAGCCCCGAACGGAGGAAATCCAAAGTGGCGCGATATTAGGCAGCGTAGATTTTGAGACGGCGCTGCACAGTCATTATGAAAACGGCGACTCTGTTCGGCTCCCCCCTGTTTGGCGTAAATCAAAACAGATGGAGCGCCCGCGGTCTTACGTTATTTGCCCTTTAAAATAACCGAAAAAGAAAAAAATTAAATTTAATCTTGACAAACACACTCTTCTGTGTTAGAATAATTCAGCACCAAGAGATTATGGTTGGTTTGAGTTGAGTTTGGAAATTCGGTTTGTATCTATTCTGTAATGTCTTGAAACAGTTGGTGTTGATTGCGGCGAGGGTCCACCCGTTCCCATACCGAACACGGAAGTTAAGCTCGCTTGCGCTGAAGATACTCGGCGGGAAGCTGCCCGGGAAAATAAGTAGATGCCAACACAAAATCCTCATACTCAAAAGAGTATGAGGATTTTTTTATATAATATTCCCGGTTTTCACGAATCTGTGCCACAACCGTTAAGAGCGCGTCGAAAAAAATCGACGCGCTCTTAATTGCCTTTTTACGGTTTTATGAAAATTTCTTATCTATTTCTTTTGCGGCGTTTTCCAGCGCCGTGCAGGTGAATTTCTCAAATTCGCCGTTATCTACAAGCTGCGCCAAATCGGGGTCGATAGGCAGTTCGGCCAAAAACGGAAGCCCCAATTCCTCTGCGGCGGCGCCGCTGCCCTTTCCGAAAAGGCGTAGCTTTTTGCCGCAATCGGGGCAAACGGCGTAGCTCATATTCTCAATAAGTCCCAAAACGGGAATGTTCATCATTTTAGCCATGTTGTAAGCCTTGCGCACAATAAGGGAAACCAGATCCTGCGGGGAGGTTACTATTACCGCGCCGTCAATCGGGATAGACTGGAAAACCGTAAGCGGAACGTCGCCCGTACCGGGCGGGCAGTCTATTATAAGGTAATCAAGGTCGCCCCATACAACATCCTGCCAAAACTGCTTTACCGCTCCCGCTATTACGGGACCGCGCCAAAGAACCGGCATATCGCCCTCTTCGAGCAGCAGATTAATTGACATTACCTTAATTCCGCTTTCGGTTTCGGCGGGTAAAATACCGATTTCGTTCTGATAAGCGCGTGAGCGTATTCCGAATGTTTTGGGAATTGAGGGTCCGGTAATATCCGCGTCGAGAATGCCTACTGAACGCCCCATTCTTCTGAGCAGCACGGCGAGCATGGAGGCGGTCATAGATTTGCCGACTCCGCCCTTTCCGCTGACAACCGCCAAAACGTGCTTTATATTGTTGTATTCTCCGGTAGGCTCTATAAGGCTTGCGCCCTCACGCGACGGACAGCTTTCCCCGCATGACGAGCAATTGCCCGAGCAGCCTGTGCTTTTTTCTTCTGCCATTTCTTTTCCTTCTTTATTTATAAAATATTTTTCAGCTGTGAAAGCGCTGTTATCTGATATTTCGAGGGGTATTTTGCCGTGTGATTTTCGGGATTGTACCAGCAGGCGTCTATCCCTGAGTTTATTCCGCCCAAAATATCCGAGCTTTGACTGTCGCCTATAATAAGAATGTTTTCCCTATTCTTTTCGGGAATTTTCTCAATTATATAATCGTAATATTCCTTTTCGGGCTTTTGGTGCCCCGTATCCTCGGAAACGAAAATACCGTCGAAATATTTATACAGCCCCGATCCGCGTATACGCTTGTACTGGGTCAGCGAAATACCGTTTGTAGCGGCGTAAAGCTTATAGCCCTGCGCTTTCAGGTAGGTGAGAATTTCATCAGCACCCTCCACCTTAAAATACCCCTCGGATAAATTAAGGCAGTAATCCTTTGATATTTTCGCGGTATCATCCGAAACGCCCAGCTTTTCAAAAAGAGTTTTAAAGCGCCCCTCAAAAATCGCCTCGCGCGGAATTTCGCCGCGCTCAAAGCTTTCCCAGTAGCTGCGGTTTATATCGGAATAAAGCGCCACGGCAGCGTCGTCATGCGGCAGACCGTGCGATTTCAGCACCTTGCGCACGGCGTGCGCCTCTGCCGCGCTGAAATCCAGCAGAGTATTATCTAAGTCGAGAAAAAGAGATGTATACATCACAGCTTTGCACTTAATTCCTTTAAATATTCCCTTAATTGGTCCTTAATTTCAGGGTGGGCAAGGCCAACCTCTATATTCGCCTTTAAAATTCCGAATTTATTGCCCATATCATAGCGTATACCGCTGAAATCAACCCCTACCATACCGTATTTAACGGCAAGCGTGCGCATGGCGTCGGTCAGCTGCAACTCACCCCCCACGCCGAGCGGGGTCTTTTCAAGTATGCTGAAAATTTCGTTATCGAGCACGCACCTACCGAGAATGGAGTAATTCGAAAACTTGGTTTCAAGGCTCGGCTTTTCAATCATATCGGTTACGGAATAAATTTTATCGTCAAGCTTTTCCGCCTTTAAGGAGCTGTATTTAACGATAAGCTCATCGGACACTTCCTTTATTCCAACAACGCTCTTGCCGTATTTCTCATACGCGTCGCACAGTTCGCCTATCGCGGGCGGCTCACCTATAATAACGTCGTCGCCGTAAAGCACGGCAAACGGCTCTGTGCCCACAAACTCTTTGGCGCGCAGCACCGCGTCGCCCAGTCCCCGCGTTTCCTTTTGACGGATGTAATAAATATTCGCAAGGTTTGCCACCTTATTAAGTGTTTCAAGCATTGCGGTGTTGCCGCGCCTTTCAAGCATTGCTTCAAGCTCTACCGAATGGTCGAAATGGTCTTCTATAACTCCCTTGCCGCGGTTGGTGATTATAAGAATATCGGTTATTCCCGCTCTTACCGCCTCTTCCACAATATACTGTATTGCGGGCTTATCGACTATGGGGAGCATTTCCTTAGGTAATGCTTTGGACGCAGGTAAAACACGAGTGCCGAGACCTGCCGCGGGTATTATAGCCTTTTTGATCTTCATAGATTTTTCTCCTCTTTTACAGCATTGAAACAACAGCCGTTACGGCGGTTATAAGATTTGAAACGACGATTATGCAAATTATGCCTACGGCGAGCATACCGCCCGACACTCCGCCTATCGACGCTAACCCCATTGTGTAATAGCGGCGGTCGCTTATGCTCATACGGAAATTATTTATTGTTTTTATGCAGTGCTCTTTATAAAGATAATATCCGTACAGTCCTGTAAGTATGCAGGTAACAAGATCCGCAGCGCTGCTTATTACGTTGCCTATAACGTCAAGCAGCGTAGAAGTGTTCCCAATAGAGGAAAACGCATTTAACACGCTTTGCAGATCGCCCGATAAAATTGAGCGGTAAAGCAGGGTGTAATCCACCGATGCAGTGTTGAATGTAAGCGCCGCTACGATAATATTGACAACCGCGCCGATAACCGCGAGAAACGCGCCGGTTTTATACATTTTGCGGTAGAAGAACCACAGTGCCGCTCCCATAGGTCCGAAAAGGAAACCGAGCACCGCCGCGGGCCAGCACCACGAAACCTTGGAATTTGTTATTTCCATTTTAATAAATTTCGGCATAATAACGGCTGACTTTTTGCCGATAAAGAGCGCCAGCTCCTCCTGCGGTATTCCGTCCGTTATCGGGTTACTGTCAGGCATATACCCCGAGTTTCCCGTGCCGTAAACCGGCTGAACGGGCGGCTTATTCTGCGACTCTGCCGCCTGCGTTATAAATTCATGCTCGGACGCTTTTTCCGCCGTTTGCTGCACCTGCGGCTCGGCGGCGGGCTTTGCGGGAGCGGCAAGCAAGGTTCCGCAGTTTTTGCAATAAATATAATCGCTTTCGTTTTCCGTTCCGCACTCGGAGCAAATTTTTTTATCCATTCTTCATCCTCCTAAATAAAAATCGCTATCATAGCGGGCAGATACTGCACCGCCATTGTTCCCAAAAGAAACAGAAAAATATTTACCCCGCCTTTTTTGCGGTAGTCGTAGTCCATATCCTCGCTTTCGGCACGAATTTTCTTGATAGACGATATGGCGTATTGCTTATAAAGGTAATCGCCGAAAAGCGCCGATAAAAATCTTACCGCGATATTAAGTACAAAGCCCGCAATCAGCGCCGCCAGCACCGCCGTACCCATTTCGGGCAGGTGATCGTAAATATTTTGCATAAGCTGCGCCTGCGTTTCGTTCGCCGTGAACCCAAGGCTGTTTACCGCATTCATAAACGGCAGATAGAAAAGGCTTGAAATTACCGTAAGCAACCCCGCAATAACGCCGTTTTTATACATTTTGCGCGAGAGCATCCACCCGCAGGGGAAAAGAAAGGCAAGCCAATTCCACGAAAGTTTATTTTTTGCGTTCAGCACCGCGAATTTAGGAATATACCGCGGGGTATTGGCCGCCACAAAGCGCTTCGCCTCGTCTGCGGTTATACCATCGCCTATATCGTAATCCGCCGGTACTCCGCCCAAAAAGTCAAAGTTGACAAAGCTGCCGCCCGCCTTTGCTATGTTGGGTGCGCCGCATTTCGGGCAGGCGTTCAGCGCAAAATCATATTTTTCGTGGCACATCTGGCAGGTTATAAGCCCCTCGGCGTTTTCACCGATATTCGGCTTTTCGGCGGCGCTTTGCTCCGCCTCGCGCGCCTTAACCTTATCGTACTGCCTGTCTGTCCCGTGAAATTCTTCAAGCGCGCAGTGCCCCAGCTGATTATAGCATTCCCTGTGGTGCGGCGCGCCGCACACGGGGCAGTAAACTATATCGTCATCGGGGAAAAGGTAGGCGTGGCACCTTACGCAGCTTACGCCCTCTGTATTAAGACTCATACAACGGCTCCTCTGTAATCTTCTATTTTGCCGAAAACACTTTCAAAATACTCTTTTCCGTAATTGTGAAAGGTTCCGTTTTTTATCATTTCTTTAAGTTCTTTGCCTGTTATCCACTTAGCCTCGGCAACCTCGGTTTGCTGTAAGGTAAGTTTTTCGGCGGGGGTGTCGCTTTCTGTCAGCCACACGTCAAGCAATGAATTGCGCCGCTTTATTCTCGTAAGCAGCCGCATGGCGCCTTTTTCGGCGGCAATTCCCAGCTCTTCATGCAGCTCCCGCCGCGCGGCGGAAAGCGAGTCTTCCCCCGCAACGGCGGCGCCGCCCGTTGCCGCCCATTCGCCGGGCATAAGTTTTTTATCATCCGCCCGCCGCTGAATCAAAAGCAAGCCGCCTTTTGATATTACCCAAATGTGCACTACCAAATGGTATTCGCCGGGTGCTAAAACGGAACGCCCCCTGAGTGCGGTTTTACCCGTGGGAACACCGTTTTCATCAAACACATCCCACAATTCAACACTCATGACGTTTCTTTACCGTTTCCCCGCTGTTTTTATAAATACTGTCGGGCGATATAACGCCGCGCACAGATGACAGCGGATAAATATTTGTATTCTTCCCTACTATTGTTCCCGGGTTCAGCACCGTGCCGCAGCCCACCTCAACATAGTCGCCGAGTATCGCGCCGAATTTTTTAAGCCCCGTTTCAAGCCTTTCCTCGCCCTTTTTAAGTACTACAAGGGTTTTATCCGACTTTACGTTTGAAGTAATTGAACCCGCGCCCATGTGCGAATGAAAGCCGAGTATGGAATCGCCAACATAGTTATAGTGCGGCACCTGCACCGTGCCTATAAGCACTGCGTTTTTAAGCTCTGTTGAGTTGCCCACCACGCAATCGTTACCCACAAGCGCGTTGCCCCTTATAAAGGCGCAGTGGCGCACCTCGGTTCTCTCGCCTATAATGCAGGGACCCGTAATACTTGCGCTCGGCGCCACCTTTGCCGACCTTGCAATCCAAATATTTTCGCCGCGCTCTTCATATATTTCTTTATCAAGCGCAGGACCTATTTCCTTTATATAATCGCCTATTTTTTTAAGCGCCTCAAACGGATAAGTCACGCTGCAAAGCAGCTTTTCCGCCAAGGTGCCCTCTGCCGATAAAAGCTCTTTAACGGTTATACCGGTCATAAATTTCACACCCTTTTAACCTATTTATAATTATTATACACGCTAATTATATCAGCATTATGAATTTTTTTCAACATTTTCTATCTTGGGTATTGTAAAAAAATAAAAATTGTGTTAAAATACATAGCATAGACCTTGTTCACTCGGGTGTGCGAACGGGCGGGTCCTGTGCGACGGGGCGCTGCGAACCATGTCAGGCGGGGAACCGAGCAGCATTAAGCGGTACTCCCCGTGCGCCGCAGTAAATCGGTTCGTTCGTACACCCGGGTGAGTGAGGCTATATTTTTGTTAATCAATTCGGAATGCGGAATGCGGAATTCCGAATTAAAAACAGTTGATATCATTTTATTAAGGAGGATGCGTATGTCTTATCAGGCGCTTTATCGGAAATACCGCCCGCAGACCTTTTCGGACGTTGTAGGTCAGGAGCATATTACCGAAACGCTTAAAAATGAGCTTTCCGCAGGCAAAGCCACGCATGCGTATCTGTTTACGGGCACCCGCGGCACGGGTAAAACTTCTACCGCCAAAATATTGGCAAAGGCGGTAAATTGCCTGAACCCCAAAAACGGCGACCCCTGCCTTGAGTGTGAAAGCTGCCTATCGGTTGCAAACGGTGAAAATACCGATATTGTGGAGATAGACGCGGCTTCGAACAACAGCGTCGACAGCATACGCGAGCTGCGCGACCAAGTAAGCTTTGCGCCCGCCTCTTCAAAATACCGCGTTTATATTATAGACGAGGTGCATATGCTCACCATAAGCGCCTTTAACGCGCTGCTTAAAACCCTTGAAGAGCCGCCCGAGCACGTTATTTTTATTCTCGCCACAACCGAAGTTCATAAGCTGCCCGCAACCATACTTTCCCGCTGCCAGAGGTTTGATTTCAGAAGAATAGACCCCGAGCGAATTTGCGAAAGAATACAGTATATAGCGGGAAAAGAGGACTTAACCGTGACAGACGGCGCCGCCTCTTTAATAGCCGCCGCGGCTGACGGCGGTATGCGCGACGCGCTTTCAATTTTAGACCTGTGCGCCTCGGGCAGTAAAAATATAGACGAAGAAACGGTGGAAAGCGTTTGCGGAATGGCGGGCGGCGATTACCTTTTGCAATTAGCCGACTGCATAAACCGCCGCGACGCCGAGGGCGCGCTTTTGCTGACGGATAAATTATACAACACTTCTGTTGATATGCAGCGGCTTTTATCCGAGCTTACCTCACATTTCCGCGACCTTATGATAATTAAAACCGTAAAAAGCGATAATAAACCCATTGTCTGCTCCGAGGCGCGTCTCAAAGCCCTAACCGAGCAGGCAGCCGCCTTTGATATAAAGGATATTATGCACGCGCTCTCGCTTTTGCAGGCGTCCGCCGCGGGTATGCAAAGCGGCAACCGCCGCTGCGAAATGGAAATGGCGCTGATACGGCTTTGCACCCCCTCGCTTTCAAACGATCTGTCCTCGCTCGAAAGAAGAATAAACGCGCTTGAAACAGGGGCGGCAAAAATAACCCCGCGCCCGCGCGAGGAAAAAGCAGCACCCGCTGTGGCACCGGAACCCGAACAGGATATTCCGCTGCCCGAAGCCCCGCCCGATGAACCCGCTGTGCAAGCGGTAAGCACAGGCGATACAGAGCAGGTAGAAAACGGCGAATGGGATGAAATAAGGCGAATACTCAAAACATCCTGCCCGCTTATAGCAGGCGTGCTTAACGAATCGAGAGCGTTCACAAGGGGACCGTTCCTTTTAATTGACGCGCCGAACGAGAACTTCCGCTCTATGGTAAATAACCCGATGTACCGCGACGCGATAAGAAAAGCCGCGCTGAATGTGCTCGGCAAGGCTTATAAATTAGGGCCTTACACCGCGCCGAAAGCACCGACGGACGAAAAAGACCCGCTTGCGGAGCTTGCGGGCAAGCTTAAAAATTTTGAAATAAATTAAGGAGATATAAAAAATGAAAGTACGTTTACCCAATTCCGGCGGCGCCGGCAATATGAATCAGATGTTAAAGCAGGCACAGAAAATGCAGGCGGATATGGCAGAATTGCAGGCCGACCTTGAGCAGCGCGAGTATACCGCAACCTCGGGCGGCGGTATGATTGAAGTAACGGTTGACGGCAAGCACCACATAAAAGCCCTTAAAATCAACCCCGACGCGGTTGACCCCGAAGATACCGAAATGCTTGAAGACCTTATAACCGTTGCGGTGAACGAAGCCGTAGCCAACGCGGAAAAGACCGCTGAGGACGAAATGGGCGCTATTACCGGCGGACTTAATATGCCGGGACTTTTCTGATAATGGCTAAAAACAGTATTGTGCCGCTTACCGAGCTTATAGCCCAGTTTGAGCGGCTGCCGGGCATTGGCAGAAAAACCGCGCAGCGCTTGGCTTACAGCATTTTGGAGCAGCCGCCCGAGCGCGCCGAAAAATTTGCCGAGGCGCTTGTTAACGCGCGGCGGAAAATACATTTCTGCAAGGTTTGCCAAGCGCTTACGGATATGGACACCTGCGCCATTTGCGCCGATACCGAACGCGACCACAGCGTGATATGCGTTGTTGCCGAGCCGAAGGACGTTATGGCATTTGAACGCACGCGGGAATATAACGGAACATATCACGTTTTGCACGGGGTTATTTCTCCGCTTGACGGCATAGGCCCCGAGCAGCTGCGAATAAAGGAGCTTATGGCGCGCCTTTCCGACAGCAGCGTGACCGAAATAATAATGGCTACCAACCCCACAGTTGAGGGGGAGGCGACCGCCAGCTATTTATCCCGTATGATAAAGCCGCTCGGCATTAAGGTGACCCGCCTTGCCTACGGTATACCCGTGGGCGGCGACCTTGAATATGCCGACGAATACACCCTTGCCCGCGCGCTTGAGGGAAGAAACGAAATCTGAATATAATTCGGAATGTTGAATTCGTAATTCGGAATTAAAGAAACGTTACCTGCTGCAACGGGCTTTTCTTTTTATTGCCCGGCTGCAAATCAAATATAAATAATTCCGCATTACGCATTCCGAATTCCGCATTAAAAAAAGTGGTGAATTTATGACAAAAGAGCAGATTGCCCGAATAAACGAGCTTGCAAGAAAGCAAAAGGCAGAGGGGCTGACCGCCGAGGAAAAGGCGGAGCAGCTGAAGCTTCGCGGCGAGTATATAAACGCCTACAAGCAAAGCCTTATCGCTCAGCTTGAAAACACATATATATTAGAGCCGGACGGCACCAAAAGAAAGGTAAGGCGCAAGGATGATGCAGCTCCTCTTAACTGATACCGCAACCCTTGAATCAAACGGGGATCTGCCGCTTGATGTTTTTGATAAATTCGGCAAGGTTAAAAAATTCGACAATATTACCCGCGAAGAGCTGCTGACGGCGGCAGCGGATGCGGAAATAATTCTCTGCAATAAAACGGTTATTGACAGGGAAATTATGAACGCCGCGCCCAAACTTCGCTATATAGGGCTTTTCGCCACGGGCTATAATAATATAGATATTGCCGCAGCAAAAGAAAAGGGAATTACCGTTTGCAATGCGGGCAGCTACTCCACAAACGCCGTGACCCAGCAGGTTATCGGCTATATTCTTATGCACTACACCAAAATTCCGCAGTATGATGCATTTGTAAAGCAGGGCGGGTGGAAACGCTCGGGCGTTTTTTCACCGCTTATTTTTTCGGGCGACGAGGTATACGGCAAGACCCTCGGAATAGTGGGCTACGGAAATATCGGCAAGGCGGTAGAAAAAGCCGCCGAGGGGCTTGGTATGAATGTTTTGGTGCACACAAGAACCGTTCGCGAAAACGGCAAAACGAAATTCGTCGGGCTTGATACGCTGCTTGAAAACAGCGATATTGTAACGCTGCACTGCCCCTTAAACCCGCAAAGCGAAAAAATGATGAACGCCGCGGCTTTTGCAAAAATGCGGGACGGTGCATTCTTTATAAACACCTCGCGCGGCGGCACGGTGGATGAAAACGCGCTTTTCTCAGCACTTCAAAGCGGCAAACTTTCGGGCGCTGCAATAGATGTGCTAACAAGCGAGCCTATGCAGCCCGATTGCCCGCTTACAGACGCGCCGAATATAATAATCACCCCGCACACCGCGTGGGCGCCGCTGCCCACAAGGCTTAGGCTTTTGGATATTGTAAGCGGAAATATAACCGCCTATTTAAGCGGCAGCCCCCAAAACAGAATAGTGTAAATTATAAAAACAGACCCCCTCGGAGAAAACGCAATTTAGCGTTTTCCCCGAGGGGGATTCTTTTTAGACATTAGATGTTAGCTTTTAGAGAATACCCCTCAGTCAACTTCGTTGACAGCCGCTGACGGCGGCGG
>URGH01000075.1 GCA_900547305.1 uncultured Oscillospiraceae bacterium
CGCCTGAATACCTTGAGGCGGCAAGAATAGACGGACTGAACGGAAAGCTGCAGGAATTCAGATATATTATTTTCCCCGTTATGAAGCCTCAGTGCCTTTTCGCGGCTATCAACTCAATTGTGGCGTCCCTCGGGGCTTACGATATAGCCGTTGCGGTTGCGGGAATGCCAAGCCCCGAATATTCCGCGCATACGATAGTGGCGCATATTTACGACTATGCGTTCACCAGGTTTGACATGGGCTACGCCTCGGCAATAGCAACCTTTCTTTTCGCGCTCAGCTACCTGTTGGGAATAATAGTAAGAAAAATGTTCGCTTCGGACGATTAAGGGGAGAACCGTATGAAACCGAAAAACAGAATTGATTCATTTGCGTATTTTGATAAGCTTGTGAAAAACGCAAGCCTTTGGGCTGACAGGCTCAATTACAACGGGAATACCGAATACAAGAAAACAGCCGAGCTTTATTCGCCCGATGAATTTAAGGTGAGCGAAAAACTTGAATTTCATACCGTTACCGCGTGGAAGACCGAAAAGGGCGAGGAACACTGTAAATACTCGGTAGTTCACCAGGATTGGCGGCGCTTTTATTCCGAAAATATGCACGCGAGTGTGCACGAATTTGAAAATCCGCAGGATTTGGGCGGAATACGCCTGACATCCGAACGGGATAATATAGGAATAAAAACAGAGGTATCCGACGAGGGGATACTTTGGTTTCCCGCAGCCTTTATTAATGCCGAAAGGGCTGGGGAAGAATACTTTGCGGAGTTTAAAGAGCCCGCAAGGAAGTTTATAAGACTGGTGTACGAACCCGAAAACCCCGAAAATGAACCCGACTTTTATCCGCATGAAATTTTAAAGGCGGAGGTGCTTTCGCATGAAAGCCCGAATACCGAGCCGTGGCTTTTTGCAACCGAGGAAATGGGAATAAAAAGCCCCGTGCTTTTTCCCGAGCCTTTTACGGAGGTAAACCGCGAGGAGCTTATACCGCTTTCGGGCATGTGGAAAATGACCGATTACCCGACGGATGATTACTGGCGGACAGATACCGATATATCGGAATATAGGGATATGCCCGTTCCCGCCGACGCGGATCACTTCGGTTCGGATATAGCAAAGCGGGCTGAGGAAAGCGAGAAAAACGGCGGCGCGGGCGCGTATGCCGTATATACCCAAAGAATAAATATTCCCGAAAATATGCGGGGAAAAGAAATAATACTCCGCTTTGAATCGGTCGTATCGTATGCGCGCATATTTGTTAACGGCTGCTTTGTTACATCGCATAGGGGCGCGCTGACTCCGTTTGACTGCGATATTACAAAATTCGTAAAGCCCGGGCTTGACGCGGTTATAACCGTTTCGGCAATGATTGAAAATCTAAAACCCGATTTTCTTATGGCGCGCGGCATTTGCAGCTATGTGTGGCTGTTTGCTCTGCCGAAAACAGCCCTTGCGGTTTTGCGCACCGTAACCGATACGGAAAATGAAAATAAAACCGGTTTGCTTACCGTAAGGGAAAAAATTCATTGCTTCGGCAAACATGAAAACGCCGAAACGCGCTATACGCTTATTTCGCCCGATAACGCGCATATGGTGCTTGAAACGGAAGAAATTACCCGCACGGCGGACGGCTGCACGGTTAAAAAATTCAGTATAGATAATCCCGCACTTTGGTCGGCAGAGACCCCGCGGCTTTATACCCTTAAAACAGGGCTTTTTATAAACGGCAATGCCGTATTCACCAATTATTCAAAGGTGGGCTTTAACAGCATAAAAATCAAGGGCAACCGCCTTTTGGTGAACGGAAAGGAAGAAAAGCTGCACGGCGTTAACTGGATGTGCCATTCTCCCTACAACGGGCTTGCGGGGAACTACGAGCACGACAGAGAGTCGCTTATTAAATTTAAGGCGGCAAATGTCAATTTTATACGCACATGCCACAATCCGCAGAAGAGGTATGTTCACGAGCTGTGCGACGAATTGGGAATATACGTTGAGGAAGAGGCGGCTACGGTATTTTTATCGCGCTGGGTTCCGAATATTTACGAAAGGTACGATTACCTTGTAAATCCGAAATACCGCCCCGTCTTTACAGAGGGGTACGCGCAGATGATGGCAAACGCCTGCTCGCACGCAAGTCTTTTGTATTACTCCCTCGGGAACGAGAGCGACTGGAGCGTTAACACAGAGGCGGCGCGGGATTATCTGCGCGCGGCGGATAAAAAACATCCGCATAAGTTTTCGTGGGGATATTCGCACCCGCAGGGCGCCGTTGAAATTCAGAGCGAGCATTACACAAACCCGATATGGATGGGCGGCACCTCCGAATACCCAGTTATATACGACGAGCATGCGCACACAATAGGCGAAAATCTTGCAAAAATAGAAAGCGACCCGAGCCACCGCGATATGTACGCGTTCCGACTGAAAGAGGTTTGGGAAACGGCTTACAACAAACCCGGCGGACTGGGCGTCGCCGTATGGAACGGCAGGGAATTTGCGGGCATTAAAAACGGCGAACACAACGCGCTTTTTAAGCCGAAATGGGGCGAGCTTGACCTTTGGGACAGGGCAAAACCGGAATTTTGGCACATGCGAAAGATTTTTTCGCCCATACACATTGATGAATCGCTAATATACAGAATACCGCCGCACGGCAATTTGCTGCAGATTCCGGTGCAGAACCGTTTTTCACAGCTTGATTTCGGAAAAATCGAAATGCAGTGCTTTATAAACGGCGAGGAATACCCCGCAAAGCTGCCGCCGCTGCAGCCGGGCGAGCAAGGCTATATAAGCCTGCGAAAACCCAAGTGGTTCAGCGGGGACGAGGTATTTCTGTCGTTCATGCGCACAGACGACCCTATAGGCAACACGCTTATTGACTCATTTAAGATAATACTTGAAAGGCCCGCTAAAAAATTGCCGTTTAAGCAGGCGGCGGGCGGCGGAGACGTAACGTTCTTTGAAACGCAGGTTGAATCGCAGATAAATTCCGACTGTATGCATTTTTGGTTCGGAAGAGGCGACGGAATGATTCACGGCGGGAAATTCAAAAATAAACTTTTTGTCAAAGAGGGACCGTACCTTAACCTCGGAACAAATTATCCGCTTACCCCCGAAAGCGCGGACTTTATAACGGCAGAGCAAAGCGGTGAAGTTAAGATTATTTCGCGGCATAGGTATAAGGAGCTTGAAAATCCGGTTGAAATAACGCAGTTTTACCGCAGAAACGGGGAAATTGAAATTTCATTCGGCTTTGATTTCCCCGCAGAGCACTCTATTGACGAGGTAGGTATAACCCTGCGGCTTAAAGACGTGACCCGACAGATTTGGGAGCGCAACTCAAAAATCTTTACCGACTACCCCGACGACTGCGTAGGGCGGCTGAGCGGGGATATAAAAATACGGCGCGGATACGGAACGGAAACGAAGACCGAAAAGCCGTGCTGGCAGTGGAATGAAGATGAATTTGAATTCCAACTGACTGAAAGCCCCGATTTCTCTTCCACACGCGATTTCAGAGCCGCAAAGCGCGACTATTATTACGTTGCGGCGCTGCGCGAGGACGGATTGGGACTGGCGGCGGTTTCAAACGGCAACGGAGGCAGCGTGCGTTTTGAGGTATCGGGCGGAGACGTGCTTATGCACATTAACTCCGAGTGTGGCTCTGTAACGCTCGGCGAATTCGGAGCAAACCGATTCGAGCTGCCGCAAAACGGCGGCAGGTATTCGGGAAAGATAAATTTGCGGTTTTTTGACTTAAACGAATAACGGCAGAACGGAGGAAAAAATGAAAAATATAAAGTTTATAAGAGCGGCGGGCTTTCTGCTTGCGCTGTGCATAACGCTTACCTCTTGCGGCAAAAACGGCATAAGCGGCAAAAAAGACGCGAACAATGAAAATCCGTATTCGGGCATGAATATTAAAAAACTTTCTGAAATTACAACCGCAACCGATTCGGATTACAACAACGCGCTGGTTGCCGAAACAAAGCTTTATGCCGACAGCCTTGTGAATACGGGCAGCGTTAAATACAAGGAAAAAGCGGATTTGCCCGATATAAGTGATAAATTCCCCGAGTATTCGTATAAGGACTATTCGTACAAGGATTTCAAAACCTATATAGGCGATGGCTTTAAGAAAAGCGGAGCGTCCCCGATAAACGATAACTGGGAGTCGTTTACCGCCGCCGACAGCAAGGTTTTTGAAATTGATTTTGAAAAGGATTTTGAAATTAAGAGCATAACCGTTAAATGGGCGGGAAAAACCGCCGTTAAGGGCAGCGTTCAGGTATCGGACGATAAGTACGCCTGGTACGATTCGGTGGATAGGCTGGTACTCACCGCCGCGAAGAATCAGGTCACGGCTGACGTTAACGAGACCCACAGAAGATATTTGCGGCTCTATTTCCCGACGGCTATTGATATTTCGCTTGTAAGCGACGTTGTTATTAAGGGCTGCCCCAGCAATCAGACCGCGGCAATACCCGAGGGCGAGGAAACAAACGGCATTGCAAGACCTGTTGTTTACCCGTATGCGGATAAGGTGGACGGGGTAAAGGAACCGGTAATCAGCCTCGGCGGCACATGGAAGTATACTGCCGAGCCGCAGGACGGTTTCTGGAAGAACGACGCCGACGTTTCAAAATGGACTGACGTACCCGTGCCCGGAGACCCCGATAACCTTAACGTCGGGGTGAGAACCAAGCACAAAAATAATCTTGACGGGAATTATCCCACCGTATTCAGACTTTGCACCTCTATACCCGCCGATTATAAAAATAAAGAGATAATACTGCAATTTGAGGGTATAAACTATTATTCCAGAATTTTTGTAAACGGTCAACTTGTAAGAACCCACAGGGGCAGCGCAACCGCGTTTGCCTGCCTTATAACCGACTATGTAGAGCCGGGCAAGGACGCGGTGATAACGGTTGAAGCAACCTTTGAGATTGTTTCGGGCGAGTCTAATCTATATCAGGGCATTGTGGGGTATCCTAAATTAATGGCGGTGCCGAAAGAAAGCATATGCCGCGTTCAGACCGAAACCGATTTTGACGCGTCCTATACAAATGCTACCCTTAATGTTTCGGCGGCGGCGTTTTCGCGCAGCAATCCCGAGGGAAAATTTGAAATATCGCTTAAAGACCCCGACGGAAAGGAAGTATCCCTTAAAAATACATCCGCCGCGTTTAAAGGCGAAAACAACCGCGATACGGTAATAACCAATGAAATTAAAAACGTTCAGAAGTATGACGATGAACACCCGAGACTTTACACACTTACCGTATCCGCCGTTTCAAAGGACGGCAAGACGACGGAGACGCTTACCAAAAAGGTCGGCTTTAAAAAGATAACAATAAGCGGAAATCAGCTGCTTGTAAACGGCAAATCCGTAAAGCTGCGGGG
This sequence comes from uncultured Oscillospiraceae bacterium, assembly GCA_900547305.1. Taxonomy (GTDB): domain Bacteria; phylum Bacillota; class Clostridia; order Oscillospirales; family Acutalibacteraceae; genus UBA737. Next base: position 5,412 of record URGH01000075.1, read on the forward strand.
AGCGGACTGGAATAATTTAAGCCCGAACGGCGGCTTGGTGGCGGATTATTGGTCGGACAGGGCGTCGCTTATAAAGCTGGCGGCGGCAAACGTTAATTACATAAGAACCGCGCACCACCCGCAGTACAGCTATGTATTCGATATATGCGACGAGTTGGGAATTTACGTTGAGGAAGAATGCGGAATTGCTATGGTCTGCCGGTGGACCCCCTCAATTTACGAAAAGTATGAAAAGCTCTGCAACCCCGCCGAATCGGATTATTACCTTACATATTACGCAAATATGGTTGAGGGCAGCCGCTCGCATGCAAGTCTGCTCTTCTATTCCCTCGGTAACGAAAGCGATTGGGGAGCGAATATCGAGGCGGGCAGAGATTATATAAAGGCGGTTGACGGCAAGCACCCGACCAAGTTTTCGTGGGGTAAGCTGCAACCCTCGGAAACCTCGACCGATATATTCAGCGTACACTACCCGACGGTAGGCGAGATCTACAATAACACCGCCACCTCAGTTCCTTATATATACGATGAATACGCGCATGTTTACGGTCATAACAGAGCCGCGTATTATGAGGATCCGTCCGTACCTGAACAGTGGGATCTTGAAAAGCTGTGGAACCTGATTTATAAGCAGGCTGGCGGACTGGGCGGAGCTATATGGCATTCGCGCGATATGGCTACAATGACCCCCAAGGGAGCGGAAAAGTACTTTGTAAGATATTGGGGTATACTTGATACCTGGAACAGGGAAAAGGAAGAATACTGGATAACCAAAACGGCGTATTCGCCCGTTCATATTGACGACGACAAGGTGTATGACGTTCCCGCCTCGGGCACGCTTTCAATACCTGTTGAAAACCGCTATCAGAACACAAATCTTAACGAAATTACGTTGGAGTGTACCGTAAACGGCAAGAAAACGGACGTTAAAATGCCCGACATTGCGGCAACCAAGACGGGAAACATTGAGATTAAGCATAACGGATTTAAAAACGGCGATGTTGTACGCCTTATTTTCAGAAATAACAACGGAAAGCTTTCAAATCTTATCGTCAGCGAATACGAGTTTACGTTGGGCGGAAGAAAAGGACCCGAATTTTCGGGCGCTTCGGGAGACGCGCCGACCGTGAACGACGCCGACGGGAAAATAACCGTATCGGGCAAGAGCTTTAATATTGTGTTTGATAAATCCACGGGTAAGATAACCGACGGCAAGGTGAACGGCAAAACCACCGTTATAGGCGGACCCGACCTTAATCTCGGCAGGTTTATAAGCCTTACCAAATGGAAATTGAACTCTATATCCTGCGCTGCGTCGGGCAGCGAGGCGGTCGTAACCGTTTCGGGTTCGTACAGCGAGGTTTCCTCGGTTACGTTCAATATTAAAATTGACGGTACGGGCAGAATGAACACCGAATTCAGCGCGGCGCTGCCGGGCAGCTCGGTTGAGGAAATAGGCGTTACATACGTTATGCCGCTGTTAAAGGAATTCAGCTGGAAATCGGATGTTTACAGATATTCCTTACTGCCCGATTACAGCGTGGCAAGACTTAACGGCACAGCCGTTCCGTACAGAGAGGGCTCGGCTACAAAATCCCCGCTTGATACGCCCCTGTGGCAAAAGCTCATGGACACGGTAACCCCCGGAATTGCGGACGACGGCACTTCCAGATTTACCGATGATTTCAGGGCGAGAAAGCATAATTTATTCTATTCGCAATATGTCACAAAGGATAACACGGCTGCTATATTTGAGGCTGACGGCAAGAGCGCCGCGAGGGTGGCGACGGTGGCTGATAATAAGGAAGCCGTAAAGGTAATGCTCAGCTGCAAGTGGGGGCATATTCAGTCTGCCGGTGAGTTTGCGGCGGTTTATGACGAAAAAATACAGTCTTCGGGAAATTTCAGCGGAAATATCGTTTTAAGATTATCTGCTGAAAAGGTTTACGATAAGTAATTCAGGAACTTTGGCGCATGTTGTTTTAAAGAGGACAGCCGCGGTGTTCTCTTTTAGACATATAAAAATAAACGCCGTACACGGTTATTCCCGTTTATCGGGCGGCACGTCCCATACCGTGCGCGGCGTAAGAAAGGTTGGAAAAATTTGAAATCATTAAATTGCAAAAAACAGACAAAAAAATGTATTTCTCTCCTATCGGCGGGCGCGCTGCTTTTATCGGCGCTCGCGGGCAGCTTTTCCGTATCGGCGACGGACGCCGTAATAAATGTTAAGGATTACAGTTCTTTGGCGACGGACGATAACTGGACGCCGGCAATTCAAAAGGCGATTGATACGGCGGCGGAAACAGGAGCTGCCGTTTACATTCCGTCGGGCGAATACCCCTGCGAGCCTGCGGAAGAAAAGGAAAGCTGGGAAGTAACCCCCGCTACGTTTTATTTGCCTGACGCCGCCGTTACAATTATGGGCGACGGCGAGGAAACCGTGCTTTACAAGCCGAGAAACGCAAGCGTTACCGAAAACTCGGCGGCAATGTTCCGCACTTCCTATAAGTCCTCTGCAAAAATAACAATAAAGGATATTAAAATAAGAGGCAACAACAACCCCGGTTCAAATTTCGGGCTGATAGACGGAATAGTTCTTAACGGCAGTTCAAACGCCACGGTTGAAAATGTTTCTGTTGACGGAACCAAACGCCACGGCATTTATATGATTGCGGGCGCAAATAACAACAAAATCGTAAATCCGGTTATAAGCAACACAAACCGCGAAATGCTCGGCTGCGGTCTTCAGTTGGAGGGCGCATATAATAACACGGTAATAAACCCGGTTATAACAAATTCGGGCGCGAATGCCGTTGATCTGTCACTTTGGGTTCCGGGCGGAATTTATCCCGCAAACGACGGCTCAAACGGCTCGCCTTACAGTTCATCCGACGATTACCGCTCAACCGGCAACGTGATTACGGGCGGTATGATAGCCGGTACCGGAATAGATAACGGCAATATAGGCGGCGGAGCGTTTGAAAATAACGCCAACGACGATGATTACTACGGGCTTAATATTATTAAGGGCAGCAACGGCAATAAAATATCCTTGGATCTTATACGCGATGTAAGAACGGCGGATAATTATAACTCAAAGGCTGCCGCGATAAGACTGTATGATGTCGAAAACAACGAAATTAACGTTAAGCAGGTCTACAATACAAAGCAGTATGTTTTATCGTTCAGAAATACCTGTCAGAATAACAGCGTAACCGTTGGCGCGGCTTGCAAAATCGGTGCGTCGGCTGCAAATAATGAAACATACTATGAAAGCAATACCGTATCAATAACCGAGGAAGAATTTGAGGCTCCGGGAAATGTTATCCGTGCAAAGCTCAATTTCACAAACGGTGAAGATGGTGTTAAAAAGGAAAGTAATATAGCGCTTTATTCGCTTCATTTTGCTTGTTCTCCCGAAAGATTCGGGCTTTTTAAGGACGGAAGTAACATAACCTCCATTGCGGGGTCGGACTGGAAACTTGAATATGACTATGCGCTTTCCGATAAAGTAGTCGGAATGGGTAATATTCAGGTTCAGGGCGGCAGCAACTGGAACTGTGCAGGCAACCCTGCGGCAGACCGTACTGACGGAACAGGCAAATGGCAAAAAGCACAGATAAGCTTAGAGCCGCTGGGATGCTCGGCTACATGGTCGCAGTCGCTTTACTGCCTTGCTTTATCAACAAGCACTACGGCGGCGGTTGATACAAATAAAACGTACTACGCTTATTATAAAAATGTAAGAATTGTTGACGGTGAGGGAAATGTTAAATATACTTTCACCGACAGCGATTTAACCACTGCCGAGCTCAACCCTCAGGTTTGGGGCAGTGAAACAAATTTGAACACTACACTTGATACGGTGCTTGACCCGTATTTCTATGCCGATGAAGACGTACCGACAGCCGATAAGGTAATCCGTGCGGCGGTTAAGTTCACAAACGGTGATGAGGGCGTTGAAAAGAAAAGTCAGTTAGCGCTTTATTCGCTTCATTTTGCTTGCTCTCCCGAAAGATTCGGGCTTTTTAAGGACGGAAGTAACATAACCTCTATTGCGGGGTCGGACTGGAATCTTGAATATGAATACGCGCTTTCCGATAAAGTAGTAGGAATGGGCAATATTCAGGTTCAGGGCGGCAGCAACTGGAACTGCGCGGGAGACCCCGCGGCAGACCGTACCGACGGAACAGGCAAATGGCAAAAAGCACAGATAAGCTTAGAGCCGCTGGGATGCTCGACTACATGGTCGCAGTCGCTTTACTGCCTTGCGTTATCGTCAAGCACTACGGCGGCTGTTGATACAAATAAAACATACTACGCTTATTATAAGAACATAAAGATTGTTGACGGCGAGGGAAATGTTAAATATACATTTACCGATAACGATTTAACCACCTCAGAACTGCAGCAGCAGGCTTGGGGCGATCAAAAAAACATGGATACTACGCTGTCCGTAGTTAGCGACCCGTATTTTGCACCGGTAAAAGAGGATAAGATAATTCAGGCGGCGGTTAAGTTTACAAACGGCGAAGACGGTGTTAAAAAGGAAAGTAATATAGCGCTTTATTCGCTTTGGCTTGCATATTCACCGGAGAGATTCGGGCTTTTTAAGGACGGAAGTAACATAACCTCAATTGCGGGGTCGGACTGGAAACTTGAATATGACTATGCGCTTTCCGACGCGGTTATCGGAATGGGTAATATTCAGGTTCAGGGCGGCAGCAACTGGAACTGTGCGGGAGACCCCGCGGCAGACCGTACCGACGGCGCCTTTGCTTGGAAAAAGGCGGCAATCAGCCTTGCTCCGCTGGGATGCTCGGCTACATGGTCGCAGCCGCTTTACTGCTTAGCTTTATCAACAAGCACAACCGCAGCTGTGGATACAAATAAAACCTATTATGCGTATTACACAAATATAAGAATAGTTAACGGCAGCGGGGATGTTATGTATTCGTTTACCGACGGCGACTTGACCGCTGAAGAGCTTAGCCCGCAGGTTTGGAACGGTGAACAAAATGCGCAGACTACACTTTCGGTAGTGGACGGCGTACATGCCGTAACGGCTGAGTGCGGCGGCAACGGTACCGCAGAGGTAGGCGGCATGACCGCTGCGGGCAGCGAAAAAACCTTTATTACAAAGCCCGATACAGGCTATAGGGTTGAAAACGTAACGGCGGACGGTGTTCAGATAGTGAAAAACAGCCGAAACAGCTATTCATTCAGCATGCCGAATACCGAGGTTAAACTTAATATAACCTTTGCCGCAATAACAAAGGGCGATATTAACGAAGACGGTCAGCTCGGCAGCGCCGATGTTGCATCGCTTAAAAAGATAATTCTCGGATCATACGGCGAGCTTGATGAATACGAGAGCTTTGCCGCAAGAGTAAGAGGCGCGGATGGAATTGATATAAGGGATCTTATAGCATTGAAAAAAGCCTGCGCTTAAAATTCAGAACCCCGAGACCGCTAAAAGCCCCCGGTGTAAGGGTGCCTTGAGTTTGTAGAAACCATTGCCTCCCCTGTGTAAGGGGAGGTGTGTCGGCTTGTCCAACACGGAGGGGTTGTTACAGACTAAAGCACTACAAAAGTTAAAATTTGTTTGAATACCCCTCAGTCGCCTACGGCGCCAGCCGCTGACGGCGGCGGTCCCCTCTGTCAACTGCG
>URGH01000076.1 GCA_900547305.1 uncultured Oscillospiraceae bacterium
CCTTGGCGATCTGGTGCAGCGCTCCCTTGCGGGCTTTGCCGCCGGCGTGATGGTGGCAGCGTCCATCTGGAGCTTGCTGATCCCCGCCATTGAGCAGTCGGAGGATATGGGGAAGCTGTCCTTTCTCCCCGCCTTTATCGGCTTTTGGAGCGGCGTGCTGTTTTTGCTCCTGCTTGACCGTTTGATTCCCCATCTTCATGTGGGAAGTGAACAGGCCGAGGGTCCGAAAAGCAAGCTCGGGCGCACCACCATGATGGTGCTGGCTGTTACCTTACATAATATCCCGGAGGGAATGGCAGTCGGCGTGGTGTATGCAGGCTTTCTTTCGGGAAATACGCAGATTACTGCGGCAAGCGCACTGGCGCTGTCCCTCGGCATTGCCATTCAGAATTTTCCCGAGGGTGCGATCATCTCCATGCCGCTCCGGGCGGAGGGGGAACGCAAGGGCCGAGCGTTTCTCGGCGGTGTGCTTTCCGGCGTGGTAGAACCAATCGGAGCGGTGCTGACGCTTCTTGCGGCGCAGCTCGTGATTCCGGCGCTGCCGTATCTTTTGAGCTTTGCCGCAGGTGCAATGCTCTATGTCGTAGTAGAGGAGTTGATACCGGAAATGTCCCAAGGAAAGCACTCCAACATCGGCACGATTTTCTTTGCCGTCGGCTTCAGCGTCATGATGATGCTGGATGTGGCGCTGGGATAAGGAGGAAACAATGAAGTTTAAGACATTTGGAAATTCAAGCAATCCCGCTGTTTTGTTTTTTCATGCTATGGGCGTAACGGGAGAAAGCAGCGAACCGGTTGCGAAATATTTGCAGGATCGGTATTTCTGTATTCTGCCTACCTCCACCGTGTACTGCAAAGGACAGAAATATGTCAGCAAGGCGAACGAGGTTTGTCAGGTGGAAGAATACCTGAAATCGCAGGGAGTGGAATACATTGAACTTGTTGTGGCTTCCTCTATCGGCGCCGATCTCGCCATGGCGTTTTTGACAAGCACAAAGCTGCCCGTTGGACACGTTTTCTTTGACGGCGGGCAGTTTGCACAAATCGGAAAAGGTATGCGCCGAATTATGACACCGTTTTTGTATTTGGCCATCAAGAGCCTGTATTGGTCGAAGGGCGGCACACTGAAAAAGATGCTGTGGTGTGATGATGACTCCATAAAGCCGTATTTTATAGCCGCAGGGAAAAATCTGACCTATACAAATTTGCGGCGGCAGATTTCGGACAGTTTGGAGGATAAGCCCTTTCCGTCACTTCCCGAAGAATTTCAAAGGCATATCTATTTCGAGTTTGGCAGCATAGAAGATCATTTCAAATACCGTCAGGCGGTGATGAAAGCCTATCCCTCCGGCAATTACCCCGTATTTGAGGGAGACAATCATATGCAATATCAGATACGTGATCCGAAGGGCTTTGCCGAAATGCTGATATATATCGCTGAGCATGACGGTATGCCGAAGCTGCCGTTTATCAGAAAGTGAGAAGCGCATATGAAATATAAAATTGAGAAAAACACCGTACAGGAAACGCTGATTATTCCGCTGTATTCCCGAAAGCTGTGCTCGGAGCTGTACCCGAACATCTATCAGGACGAAACAGCAGTGCGCCTTATTGATGAAATTGACTACGACTTTTCGGAAGCAGAGAAAAACTCCCGTGGCCTGATGCAGCGTTTCGGTTCACTGGAGGTTGCCATGCGGCAAAATGACCTTGCCTTTGAGGTACGGGACTATTTGAGAAATCACCCCAAAGCGGCGGTGGTCAATCTGGGCTGCGGTCTGGACAGCACAGGGAGAGCCTGCGACAACGGCAGCTGCAAAATCTACAATCTGGATTTTCCCGATGTCGTAGCCGTTCGCAACGAGCTTTTGCCCGCCGGGGAGCGTGAGGAAAATATCCCCTGCGATTTGAACGATACCGAATGGTTTGCAAAAATTGACGCTTCAAACGGTGCGGTTTTCTTTGCCTCCGGCGTGTTCTACTATTTTTTGACTGAGCAGGTCAAAGCATTGGTGCAAAAAATGGCAAACGCCTTCCCCGGCGGTGTGTTGGTATTTGATGCGGCGAACCGAACGGCGGTAAAGATGATTGCAAAAACATGGCTCAAAAGTGCAAAAATCAAGGATGTGGGCGCTTATTTCGCGGTTTCCGACGCTCCCCAAGAGATCAGTGCGTGGGATAGTCGCTTGCAGGTCACCAGCCGAGGCTATATGCTGGGCTACACCGATTTGAAAGACCCATCCGTCAGCGGCTTTTTCCGTTTTCTCTCCAGGGTCGGTGACGGAATGATGAAGATGCAGATTGTAAAGATCAGATTTGTAGACAGGAAATGAAATCGAGTAAAGAAAAACGGGCTCTTATTGCAGGTATGATCGGGTGCTTGCTCTATGTGATCGGCGACTTTTTGTTTGCGGCGACCGGGAAAACCCAAAGCACGGAATCCATCGAACTGATGGTCAAGGTTGTCTATCTCGATATGGCCACATGGCGCATGGTGGTCAGCATTATCTGCGGTGTTCTCGGGACGGCACTCTAACAGCGGATGGAAACAATGACAGCCTCTGCTATCATTTGGAGTTCAATCCAAAATTAAAAAAAACCTTCGGAAGCATTTCAGGTGGATCATCTTTCAAGTTCGGCCTATTCCAGCGTCAAGAAGATGTAAAATGGACAACTGGTGCCCCTATCAGCCTTTTGTGGAGACTCACCAGATCAGCACGGTACGAAATTGCTTCCTCATACCGACTGCGTCTTCAGATATCATCGAAAAAGGTGGGGTATCACTTGGTATGTTGCAGAATCTTGGATTACAGAATATTCAGATTCGTTTGTTGCCTGCGAGTACCATGTATAAGCATTATATTGATAATACTAAAATCAACCTACAATCGTTAAATCTCTAAGATTGAAAAACAATCATTTAACGATTGCACCTATAATTCAACGATTACCCTCAGCAGTTCAACGAATACTCGGCTTTTTAACGATTACAACGGCACAGAAAGCTACAATCCTCCTAAAACGCACAAAACCCCGCCGCAGAATTGCCTGCAGCGGGGTTCGTTTATGAGCCTGAACAGCCGAAAAGCCCTATTTCAAGCGGTTTTCGGGTATAGAAAAAGGCCACCGTAATTTTGATAGAAATCGTGCAAGGGGGGCAACTACGGTTTAGAGGGAGGTGCAATTCTCGATTTAGGGGGGGGCGCAGCACCATCTTGAAACGGTATTTTCACCTGAAAAATTGCGGCAAAACGGAAGTTATCTATTTTAATATTCCAAGAGCAATGCGTCGATTCAATTCCCAGAGAGCGGTCTTGTTGCTGTCGTATTGAAGTCGCGTGTGCGCTTCTGCATAAGTCAGCCAATTATATTCTGTATGCTCATGAGATAGCTGCAAAAATGCGCTTTCTACCCTCACTGCAAATGCGTACTCTGGAATTACGAAATATTCTTTACCCCATATTGCTTCTGCATTCTTAAAGCAGTTGGCCGGTATGCTGCAGCAGGTGTCGAGCTTGAAAAAATTACATGTCTTAGAAATCCCGGCTTCTTCAAAGGCTTCTCTTTTTGCCGACTCAATGATTGAAATATCATCCTCTTCTCCGCCGCCTGCTATGAATTGCCAAATGCCCATATCGCTTCTTCGAAACAAGCAGAATTGCACGTTGCCGTCCTGTATGTAATATGGAATAACCAAAATCTGATACCTTGCTCGCGCCATTATTTGCCTCCTCTTCTAATGCATTTTTTCAAACTAAATATAACATCATATAACATCAAAAAGCCGTAATTTTGATAGAAACCATTTATAGGGTGGTCGTTTTCGGTTAAAGGAAGGCATTGTTTTGATAACCGTCCAACCTTTTTCAAAAAATGACTTTATTGAATCAAAAGGCACCGTCGTGATTTATTATGGCAGAAAATCTCGATTCGAGAAAAAAGCGATAATCCGGATGTGATTTATTACTTTGGTATTCATCAGTTATGACTTTTTCCAGCCACTCTTTTCTTTTTATATTACTAATAAAGTCGTCATATCGTAATATGGTGATCAAGCCATTCGCTTCGGCTTTTATTATTTCATTATATGCATCAGGAATAAATTCGCAATTATCTATTGTTGTTTTTTCAGCTGATATAAAGGCATTGGGGATTTTTATATCCAATTTTTGATATGGTTCAATTTTGTTGCATGAATAAATATATCCTTTTATTCCCTTATATGTATCTTCCAAAGCATTCGGATAGTATTCCTCAAATCTTAATCTTCCGTCTTTTTTAAATCCGTATGAACCCCATTTATACCATAAACCGTTAAATATAAAATTGCCTTCTTTGCACACTTTTTCCACGGCGTTACTTAAATACACGAGAACATTTTCTCTTTTGTCCGAAAAATAAATAAGTGGGATGTTATGATTTGAAATTCTTGGTTCTAAAGTCTTGATTTTTTCTATTTGTGATGCGTGAAAATACATATTATCTCCTTTCAAATCTTTAATGTTAAGGCGCTTCTGAAATAGCCGAACATCCTTGCTTTGAGCGGTTTTGGGTTTAGCGGGCATTCTGTAATAAACTGAGATTTATTTGGAATAGCGTTTAAATACAGTTTTGTACTCGCCTTTAAAATATAAAGATTTGCCGTTTTTGCTCTCGCCGACAACCGACAAACCGAGATGCTCTAAAATTCTCTGAGATTTCAAATTTTCCTTTCGTGAGAACGCATCAACATATTTTGTTTGAACCGGAATGATTGTTGTTAAGTAATGATACAGCTCGGCGAATAAACCGCAGCCCTGATATTCTTTCTTGAATTGTATTTCTTCCATTCTGAAAGTTGTATCATTTACGAAATATTGAAAGAATCCACACAGTGTATTTTCGCAGAATATCAAAATCACACTGCGCTTTCCTTCTCGCCAAACAGACACTACGCTTTCCGACCAGATTTTAAAATCTGTATCATAAGAATTACCTGTTGGAGCAATATCGTTCATATTGCTTGACAAAATATCAAACATTTCATTTATGAATACGGGAATATCTTCGTTTTGCATTTGCTTGAATCTGAAACACATAGTATCCCTCCTCCATAAATTTCAATATAATTATTATATCATTAATGTTAAGAATAAAAGTTATACAGTTTGGTTTCACTATCGATAGCGCTTGCAATAGCAAAGCTGTCTTTAAAACTCAATCCGTTTGACAAATGATAAAATAAATTCACAATAAACATTAGACTGCAATTAGCCTCGATATAATCCGTCGGAGCAACAAAGATATTGTTATTTCGATTAAACTCTTTACATAGTTCTCCCGCACCCGTGGTGCATCCGGTGCATTAACAGTTTTATCCTTGATTTTCACTAAGCCTTGTAATTCTTCATAGCCGATATTATTCCGGCACTCATTCGGATAATAGACATTCTCTCCTAAAATCGGAACTATTATTTTTCCGTCGTCACCATGACATCCGATAATTAAATAGTCATAGTTAAAATTTTGTTTCCCGCTGAATATATCAAAGTAATCCTGCGGTCTGCCTATGTTGTACATAATTACAATGTACCCAAAATATTCAAGAACACTTCTGACGGCAAAGCTTTCCAAACCTATACCATTGCCGTTTAATATAAGCACTCTTTTCATATCCGTAACCTCTACAAAAATTCATTTTATCGAATTGATTATATCATAGAATGAAGCTCTTGACAATAATAATGAAAAAAGTCCACCGTAATTCTGTCAAAATTACGGTGGACTTATGGGGAAATCCCTTAACGACAAAAGAGCTTTTTGCTTATGTCAGAGAAACCGGCTTTGACTTTGTGAGAATTCCCGTGACATACAAGAACCATTTCAAAATGGAGCCGGGTTACGAGATCGACAAGGCGTGGCTTGACCGTGTTCAGCAGATAATCGATTACGCACTGGAATGTGATTTGAAGGTCATTATCAACATTCATCATGACTGTACGACAAGCGGAGATAACAAAATATGGTTTATCGCAGTTCTCGCCCATTACGATACGACAAGAGATATTCTCACGTCCTTGTGGTCGCAGATTGCAGAGCGTTTTAAGGATTATGACAACAATCTGATTTTTGAAACGCTTAACGAGCCTGCATATGCAAATACAAAGTATCAGGGTCACGGCAATGACGAGTCACGTTACGTTCTCGGCAGACTGAATATCGAAACGCTCAACGCCATCAGAGCAACGGGCGGAGAGAACGAGAACCGTTTTGTAATGCTCCCGACACACGGCGCCTGCAATAATTACGACACTAACTCGGCGTTCGTATTCCCCGACGATCCGCACGTTCTTGTCAGCGTTCACGGTTATGTCGAGACTGACAGCAAGTTCCACGACATAACGGTTTGGCATAATCTGTTTATGATTCAAAAATTCTTCCTCAACAAGGGCTACGGCACGGTTATCGGAGAGTTCGGCGAAATTATACATCCCGAGGATACCGAGGAAGGATTGCAGAAAATAGCCGCCGATTTCAAGCTCCAGGTGGAGGTCGCCGACAAATTCGGCGTTCCGAGCTGTTTTTGGGATGACGGCGGTGAACATCTCATCATAGACAGAAGAACGCTCACTCCATACTGCGCTCAGACGTTAGCCGCCCTTACGGGATATACGCAGGAATAATCGCTGCTGTAAAGAACCAAGACCGTATCAAACGGTAAAGGTCTGCGGCATCGGTTTTCTAAAGGGCTGCGATAACGCACGAATATATCCCGAACGAATGACATATCGCCTTACCGCTGTATGTGAGATATACGGCTTGCCGTATGATAGGTAATATCGCATATTCGGCTGTAAAATACTATACGGTTCTGTTCATAAAACAGAACCGTATTTTTCTTTTTCGCAATTATGTATATCGTTGCAAAAAGCAGTATGTTTTTTGCGTTACTCGTTTGCTTCTTTCTTTTTCGATCTTTTTTCCCTGATGGACTTCGGAACGATTCCGGCAAGAATACGGTTCAGCTTTTCCCATTCGGCTTCGGCTTTGACGGAGTCCTCCTCAAGGCGTTTCTCCATATCGTAATACATTATATTGCAGCCGCATTCGGGGCAATTCTGCTTAAGGTAAAATATGCTCAGTTTTTTTCCGCATTTCGGGCATTTGTTATCCATTTATATCTCTCCTTTTTCGGTTTCGAGTGAAGCAGTCTTTGACCTTTCTTCACGGCGAATCATCATTTCCTCTTGAATGGTGCGGAGCTTTTCTCCCTCAAGGTCATAGAATTTATACGGTATCAGCGAAAGCAGCGAAACAACGGGCGGAATTATCGTTACGAGCGCCCAAAGCCAGAAACGGGTATTGACCGTCGCACTCTCAACGAGCTGCAGCGAATTATCGGCAAGCTGTACGGTAACAAGACCTATGAGAGGCATAATTCCCGTTGCGACGGCGGTACACAGCGAGCCTGTGAGCTTGCTGATGAAGGTCAAAAGCGAGAACGCCATACCTTCATTTCTTTCGCCTGTTTTCCATTCCATATAGTCTACGGTGTCGCCGATCATTTTGGTGGGAACAACCATCTTTATGCTTGATATCGCACTGAAAATGAAGCCTTGAATCATAAGAAGCGGCACTATTACGATGGGTTGACGATAGAATTTAACGCCGATAAGGAATATGACCGAGGCGACCGCCGCTTTGAGAATACTTGTTCCGACAACTATCTGCTTTGATGTCATTCTGCGTTCGAGTATCGGCATAAGTGGGTAGGCGACAAAGCCCGAAACTGCGCCGGGTATACCGATTATCGTACCCCAGCTTGCGGCACCGAGAGAGAAAATATAGAAATACTGCGAAAATGTATCCGCGATTCCCTCAACGGTTGAAAGAATGCTTGAGCAGACAATGAGCAAAAGCGGCTTGTTCTTAAACATAAATCTGAAGCAGTCAAGAACCTTCGGCTCGTCGGAATTTTGTACCACACGTTCACGGCAGAAAAGACCTGATAACGAAAACAGTCCCATACCCAAGGTGCCGGCAACAATACCCATAACGAGAAAGAGTTTACGCATATTGAGTCCTATAACGCCCTTGTTGCTCAGGTCAATAAAGAGGGAGATTATCGGAGTGACAAGACCGCCGATGATGCTTGAAATGAAACGTGCGGATGTAATGGCGTTTGACCTGTCCACGGGGTTCGGAGATATTGCCGCAGAGAGTCCCCAAAACGGAATATCGCCTATTGTGTAGAAAAATTCCCAAACGAAATAGGTCAGGCACATATAGACTATCTTGGCTGCATTGGATTGAACACCGGAAAGAAACTCTGCGCCGCCGAAAAATACGACGGTGGCTATACCGAGCGGAATCGGAACAAACAGCAGGTACGGACGCAGCTTGCCGAGCCTTGTACGGGTGCGGTCAACAACCGTACCCATTATCGGGTCATTTAATGCGTCCCAAAAGCCCATAACGGTTATCATTGCGGTGACGGCTTCGCTCGGAATGCCGAAAACGGTGACAAGGAAGAAGGTCATCTGCATACGCACCATATTGTAGCCTATGACCTGACCGCCGTTCGCAATGCCGTAAAGCACTGTTTCCTTAACGCCGACATAGCGTTTTTCTTCAAGCATTTCGTTGTTTGACATACATTTTTCTCCTTATTGCTTGTTTCATTAAACGGCTTCGCTTTTCTCGCACTCGGCGATAAAGCTCTCCATTGCGGATTCATAAGCCGCAGGGTCGGTATAATAACTGCGTGCATGGACAGCGCCGTCCACTGTCAGTTTTTCCTTGCGTGTCGGACAAACCGCATAAAGCTCATCCTGCATAAACTGCGGAACGAAATCATCTGCCGCCCCGTGAATAAACAGCACGGGAAGCGATGAATTACTCACCGCTTTAACGGGTGACGCATCCCTGAAGTCGTAGCCGCATATCAGGCGGCAGATAAGATTACAGGTATGAAGCATCGGAAAATTCGGCAGGTGAAACGAGGTTTTAAGCTGATATGAAAATTCGTCCCATGCGCTCGTATAGGAGCAGTCGGCTATGACGCCCTTAACGGCAGGGTCGTTTATCTTGTTGCTCATCATAAGCACCGTAGCACCGCCCATGGAAACGCCGTACAGATAGATATTAAGCTCAGGGAACCGTTTTCTTGCGTATTCCAACCAAAGAAGCGTATCCTTCGATTCATGCGTTCCGTAGCCGAGGAATTTTCCGTCGCTCTCGCCGCAGCCTCTATGCTCCGGCATCAAAACGGTGTAGCCCTCCCGATAGAAATACGGCATAGCGAAACAGAATTCGCCGATGCCCGAGCTGTGCGCTCCGTGACAGGCAATAAGCAGCTTTCCATTGGTGTTCGGAGGCGTAATGACGCTTCCCCGCAGGATTTCACCGTTTGAGGCGGTAAGACTCAGCTTCTCAATCGGAAAATCGGCAAACGCTTTAAGCGCCGCATCTCTGTCCCTGTCGTAGTCGCTCTGCGGAGACTCGTTGCCTGCAATGAGTCTGCCGATAAATTTCGGCAAAGGAATCTGCTTGTACCAGATTATCTGATTAAATGTAAATCCGCAAATCAAAAGCAACAGTATGATAAGTACGCCGAGCAGTACGGCAAGTATTATCAAGGCTGTTTTCATTCTCTCACTCCCGTTAATCGGCTCCGAGGTTTGTATACTGAAAATTTTGCATACTGAATAATAAAACCCGATAAGCCGAATTATTTTAGTTTAAAACGCTGTATACAGTATAACCTATGGAGGAATAAAAAGCAAGATGTTTTGTATTGAATAAAAAAAGGTTATGTGATGTTACAATTGATAGCTCATAAAAGGCGTCTCACCAAAAGCAGCACAGACACTGCAAAATACATTTACGGCAACGGCGACAGCATTAACGAATGGGGTTACGACAACGGCAACAGAAACGGAGTCTACAAAAACACGGCAAACAATGTTAAGACTCTTGAGGTTACCTATGACAACAGCGGAGAGTTAATCCCTTTGTCGAAAAGATATGACGAGGGAAAAAACGACATTCGTTTCCAGCGCAAACTGCCCAACGTTCAGGAGAGCTTACGGAGAATGCGGCAGAGCGAGGATGTTTCCGAGGCTGTAAAGCACGCCGAAGCGCTTACGGAAAAGCTCCTTGAAATCATCAAGGCGGAACGGCTTAACGGAACGGAAACGAGCGGTCTTATCCCGCAGACAACAAAAATCGCAGACATTGTCCGAAAGTACAACGATTTCAACCGCACGGGGATTTCCAACAAGCAGCTTGCAAGCGACATTTTCGACATCTTCACAGACTATATGAACGGTGTCGGCAGCAGCGACACGCTTATAAACGTGCTTACGGATATGATAATGATGCGGGAGCTTAATTCCTTCGAGGTGTTCGGTGACGATGCCTTCAATGTCGTGCGCGGATATACCGAGGGCGGAAGGTTTTCGATAAGCGACGATACGGCAAGAGAGCTTATTGACACATACGGGAGTCTTGCGGAAGTCAACGCCGTTTTGAAGGACAACTACGGCTTTACCGTTGCAAGGGACTCCGACCGCAGAGCAAGGAACAGAACGCCGTGGGCGCCGACCGGTGCGGAGATACCCCCGGCAGTTTAACGATTACCTCAGCCATTTAACGATTACAACGGCATAGAAGTCCACGAACCCTATAAAACGCACGAAACCCCGCCGCAGAATTGCTCTGCAGCGGGGTTCGCTTATGTGCGGAATAGCCGAAAAGCCTTATTTCAAGCGGTTTTCGGGCATAGAAAAAGTCCACCGTAATTC
>URGH01000077.1 GCA_900547305.1 uncultured Oscillospiraceae bacterium
TGTGTTAGGCACGCCGCCAGCGTTCGTCCTGAGCCAGGATCAAACTCTCTAAAATATTTTATCTAAACGCATTTACGCGCCTAAACCTATCTTAGAGCATTTTCTGCTCATTCGCAATACTGACGTATTGTCTTGTCCTTTTACTTTTGAAAAGTACTCTTTATTCTCTCAATTTCTTTCAAGAATTGTCGGGTCCTTATTATTGTCGTTGTTTAATTTTCAAGGTCCGTTTGCCGCCCCGTTTTTCAGAGCGCTAGATTATAATACCACATCCCTCCCCCTTTGTCAACACTTTTTTTCATCTTTTTTGAAAGTTTTTTTGCGTTGGTGGTTGCTTGTCCGAAGCGGCACAAGATGTTGGGGAATTTACGCGATTTAAGGGCTTTTCGCATTAAAATAGTTTTATAATTTTTTTGCAAACTATTCCCGTTTGCCTATCATTTCGGGTATTTGCGCCACAATTATTGCGGCAAATACAAGCACGCAGCCAATAAACTCCCTAAGTGACAGCGTATTGCCGGAAATCAGCCAACCGCCAAGAGCTGCAAAAACGCTTTCAAGGCTCATAGAAAGCGAAGCGACCGAAGGCTCGGCATACTTCTGCCCCACAATTTGCAGGGTATATCCAACGCCGCTTGAAACAATGCCGAGGTAGAGTATCTGCGGAGCGGCGGCAATGATATTTTCCACCGTCGGGCGCTCGAATATCACCGCGAACACGGCCGATAAAGCCCCCGCAACGGTAAACTGCATTACAGAAAGCTTTACGCCGCCCGTAAGCCCCACAAATTTATCAACCGATATTATCTGCCCCGCAAAGCAAAACGCGCAAATAAACACCAGTATATCGGCGGTGTAAATTCCGCTTATACCGCCCGATAAGCAGAGCATATAAAACCCTACCACCGCAACGGCAACGCTTGCCAAAATAACGGGGCTTACCTTTTTGCCAAGGAAGAAGGAAAGCAACGGCACAAACACAACATAAAGCGCGGTTATAAACCCGCTGCGTGCCTCTGCCGCAGCGCCCGCCGGATATGCACTTATTCCGAACTGCTGAAAATTGACCGATATTGCAAGCATTGCGCCGCAAACCGCTCCGGCTGTTATGTACTGCTTCTTAAGCGCTTTATCCTGCGGGAAAAAGTGCTTTTCTTTTTTAAAGGAAGTAACCTTGTAAAATATATAGAGCGCCGCCGCGGCTATTAAAGAACGCAGTGCGTTAAAGGTAAGCGGAGGTACAAGCTCGCCGCCGTCCGATTGCGCCACAAATGCCAAGCCCCATATAAGGGCGGTAAGGCAAAGAATTAAGCTCCCTTTTAAATTATTTTTCTTCATTGTTCAACTTCTCTTTTCTCATCGTGAGGGATATACGCTTTTTCGGCACGTCAACGCTAAGCACCCAAACCTTGACTACATCCCCAACCTTTAAAACCTCGGAGGGGTGCTTTATAAAGCGGTTTGTTATCTGCGATATGTGCACAAGTCCGTCCTGATGCACGCCTATATCAATAAACGCGCCGAAATCTATTACATTGCGCACCGTGCCCTTTAATTCCATTCCGGGCTTCAGGTCTTCCATGGACATAATATCCTGCCTTAACATAGGCGCGGGCAGTTCGTCGCGCGGGTCTCTGCCGGGGCGCTCAAGCTCCTTTACAATATCGTTAAGGGTGGGCACGCCTATTTCAAGCTCGCGCGCGGTTTCCTCTGCGCCCTTTGCCGCCACCTTTTCGGCTAAACCCTCGGCGTTGCCGCTTTTAACGTCGCTTTCCGAATAATCGCACAGTTTTAAAAGCTTTTCGGCTGCCGCGTAGCTTTCGGGGTGAACGCCCGTGTTATCAAGCGGCTGTTTGCCATCAGCAATGCGCAAAAATCCCGCGCATTGCTCAAAGGCTTTGGGGCCTAATTTCGGCACCTTTTTAAGCTGCGCGCGCGAGGTGAACTTGCCGTTTTCTTCCCTATACGCCACAATATTTTTTGCAACCGCCGTGCCTAAACCCGCCACACGGGATAAAAGCGGAGCGGACGCGGTATTAAGGTCTACCCCCACGGAGTTAACGCAATCCTCCACAACGCCGTCAAGCGCGCTGCCTAATTGCGCGGGCGGCATATCGTGCTGATACTGCCCCACGCCTATAGCCTTCGGGTCAATTTTAACAAGCTCTGCCAGCGGGTCCTGCAATCTTCGCGCAATGGAAACGGCGCTGCGCAGTGAAACATCGTAATCGGGAAATTCCTCCGCCGCCAGCTTTGAGGCGGAATAAACGCTCGCACCCGCCTCTGACACTACCATATAAGAAAGCCCGTCGTTTAATTCCTTTATAACCTCGGCGGCGAAAACCTCGGTTTCGTG
Organism: uncultured Oscillospiraceae bacterium; assembly: GCA_900547305.1. Classification (GTDB taxonomy): domain Bacteria; phylum Bacillota; class Clostridia; order Oscillospirales; family Acutalibacteraceae; genus UBA737. The sequence continues at coordinate 2,357 of URGH01000077.1, forward strand.
GCTTGCCGTTCCGTTGCCTATTGCAAAAACCCGAACGGAGTGCTTTTTAACAAGCGCCTTAATTATCGCCTTTGCCTCTTCAACCTTGTTTTTCGGCGGAACGGGATATATAACCCCCGTATCGAGCACCTTGCCCGTGCCGTCCACAACCGCTACCTTGCAGCCTGTTCTGTAGCCGGGGTCAAGCCCTATAGTCACCTTATCCTTAACGGGCGGCTGCATAAGCAGCTGGCGAAGATTGGTGGAAAACACCTTAATTGCCGAATTGCTCGCCTTTTCGGTTAAAGCCGCCCTTATTTCCCTTTCGACAGAGGGGAAAATAAGGCGGTTATATGCGTCGGTTGCCGCCGCTCTTACGGTCTCGGTGGCGGGCGAGCCTTCTTTTATATGGTTTTTACCTATAATAAACATGGCTTTATCGCTGTCAAGCTCAAGCGATACCTTTAAAATTTCCTCTTTTTCGCCGCGGTTTATCGCAAGCACGCGGTGGTCGGGAATTTTAGCGACCGATTCGGAAAAATCCTTATACATTTCATAAACGCCCGCGTCATCTGCCGCCGCCTTTACGTTTAAAATGCCGTGCGCCGAGCATACAAAACGCAGCCGCTTTCTTATATCCGCGTCGTCCGATATTTTCTCGGCGATTATATCCATAGCGCCTGCAAGCGCGTCCTCTGCCGTTTCAACGCCCTTTTCCTCATTTATGTAGTCGGCGGCTATTGCTATCGGATCGGGGCAATCGGGATTTTGCGCATAAATCAGCTCTGCCAAGGGCTCAAGCCCTTTTTCCTTTGCAACGCTCGCCCGCGTTTTGCGCTTTTTCTTGTAGGGTCTGTAAATATCGTCAAGCTCGGTCAGGGTCTTTGCGTTATCGATTGCGGCGGATAATTCATCCGTCAAAGCGCCCTGCTCTTCTATTGCCGCCTTTATCTTCTCCCGCGTTTCATCCATATTGCGCAGGTATTTAAGCCTAACGTCCAGTTCGCGCAAAACCTGATCGTCAAGCGAGCCCGTAGCCTCCTTGCGGTAACGCGCAATAAAGGGTATGGTGTTGCCCTCGTCTATCAGCTTTACCGTGTTTTCAACCTGAAAGGGTTTAAGCGAAAATTCCTCTGTTAATGCCTTTAGTATATCCATTTTGTCACCTGTTGCTGTTTTCTATTATTTTTTCGGCAGTTTTAAGCCCGTCCGCCGCGGCGGACATTATTCCGCCGGCATAACCCGCTCCCTCGCCGCAGGGGTAAACGCCGCGGCAGGAAACACTGCAAAGCTCTTCGTTCCTTACTATTCTTACCGGGGAAGAAGACCGTGTTTCGGGAGCGGTAAGCACCGCCGATTTATCGGCAAAGCCCTTTATTTTGCGGTCGAAAAGCATAATTCCGTTTTTAAGTCCCGAGAGTACAAATTCGGGGAAAATACCGCCGAAATCGGATATAACCGGGTTCGGCTTTACGGTGGGTTTAACGCGTGTAAATTCCGCTTTTTCGCCGAAAACAAACACCCCCACCTTGCTTACGGGCACGCCCCCGCCCGCAATATTATATGCCGCCTGCTCTATTTTTCTTTGAAACTCGCAGCCGCCCAAAACGCCGCTGCCCTCAATATCCTCGGGCAGCACGCTTACCAAAAGCGCGCTGTTCGCATTTACTCCGTCGCGGCGGCTGCGGCTCATACCGTTTACGGCAATGCCGCCGTTTTCACTCGAAGCGTTTATAACCTCGCCCCCGGGGCACATACAAAAGGTATATACTCCCCTATTATCGGGGTGGGCGGAAAGCTTGTAATCAGCCGCCGAAAGCGCGGGGTGGTTAGCAAAATCGCCGTACAAGGCGCGGTTTATATTGCTTTGCAAATGCTCTATTCTTACCCCCACGGAAAAAGGCTTTCTTATAAGCTCAAATTCCTCAGCTATCAGCATATTAAAGGTATCTCTTGCGGAATGACCCGTTGCAAGTATCAGCGTATCGCAGGGAATTTCATAACCGCCGGCAGTAATTGAATAAATGCCGCCGTTTCTGCGGTTTATCTTATCAAGCCGCGCGCCGAAACGCACCTCGCCGCCGAGCGTTATTATTTCGTTTCGTATGCTTTTAACCACGCCCGACAATATATCCGTTCCGATATGCGGCTTTGCGTCGGTCAATATTTTTTCGGGCGCGCCGTGGCTTACAAATACCTTTAATATCTCGCGGCAGCGGCTGTCCTTTATTCCGGTATTCAGCTTTCCGTCAGAAAAAGTACCCGCGCCGCCCTCGCCGAACTGAACGTTCGATTCGGTATTAAGCGTCCCGCCCGCAAAAAGGCTCTCAACATCGCGTATGCGGGTGTCAACATCCTGCCCGCGCTCAAGCACCAAGGGGCGCATACCCGCGCGCGCCAGCGCTAAGGCGGCGAACATTCCCGCGGGACCGAAGCCCGCAACCACTGGGCGCGTATCGGTTTTACCCGCCTTTTGCCAAACGTACTCGGTATCACGGTACATCTGCGCGCCGTTTTTCTCAAAACGTTTGTCATTTTCGGTTGAGACGAGCAGCGAACAGCAAAAATGAACGTCGTTTTTATGCCGTGCATCTACCGATTTACGAAAAAGCGACGCACTTTTTATATTTTTCCTGCCGGTTTTAAGCGCCTTTGCCGCCGCATATGTTAAATTTGAAAAATCATAATCAAGCGGCAGCTTTACATTATTTATTATCAGCATTTATTTCGCTCCCGCAATACTTTCCGCGGCGCAAAGCGCGCTCGACCACGCCCACTGCAAATTAAAGCCGCCGCAGTCGCCGTCAATATCCAATATTTCACCTATGGCATAAAGTCCCTTATTATCGCGGCTTTCCATTGTTTTGCAATTAAACTGCGCCGTATCAAGCCCGCCCGCCGTCACCTGTGAATTGGCAAAGCCCGCAGTGCCCGTAATTTTAAAGCGCATACCCTTTAAAAGCGCGGTTATCCGCTTTATATCCTGCTTTGTGAGCGCGGCTGAGAAATTTGTCAGTCCCAAATCCGCGCTCTTTATAATTATCTGCCCCAGCCGCTTATTAAGCATACCCGTGAAAAATTCGTCCAATCGGCGCCCTTTCAGCCTTTCGGCTCTTATATTAAGCTCGTTTTCAAGTGCGGAAAATTCTATGGCAGGCATAATATCAAGCGATATTTCGCAGCCGCCGTTTCTCTCCGCCGTGCCTGAAAGCTGCAATATCGGCGGACCCGAAAGCCCGTAATCGCAAAAAAGCACCTCGCCGTACTCCTTGCGCAGCACCTTCCCGCCTTTAAGTAAAGAAACATCCGCGTTGATTTTTATGCCTTTAAGCTGCTTTACAATATCCGTAGGGGTTTTAAGCTGAACAATGGCGGGCAGTGTTTCCACCGTATCAAACCCCGCTTTTTTCATAATCTGCAAAACAGAGCCGGTACAGCCGTATTTTTCGCCGCCCGAAATCAGCCCCGCCGCAATTATTATATTCTTTGCCAAAAAGCTCATATTCCCCGCAATTACCTTGTAAAGCCCGCCTTGAACCTGAATATTGGTAACCTCCGTTTCGGTGCATACCGTAACGCCCAGCTCCTCCGCCGCAAAGCGCAGGCAATCCACTACCGAAGCCGCCTGAAGCGACGCGGGGTAAGCCTTATCCCCCTCAAACACAAAATCCACGCCGATTTCCTTAAAAAATTCCTCGCAAACCGCTCTGTCAAAGCGGGTAAGCGCATATTCCGCAAAATCGGGGTGCTTGCCGTGGTAGCGGGAAATATCAATATTTTTATTGGTTATGTTACACCTGCCGTTACCGGTTGCGGCAAGTTTTTTGCCCACGCGCGGCATTGCCTCTAAAAGCCTTACGCTTAAATTGCCGTTTCGCTTTTTAAGCGCAACCGCCGCGCACAGCCCCGCAGCGCCGCCGCCTATAATAATCACATCGTTTTTCATAATCAGTGCCGTTCTTCAAAATTTGAATAGGTCTCGCAAAATCTTGCCTGAAAGGACGGTTCCTCGTCTCCCGCATATAAATGAGATATATCACCGAAACCGCACATACGGAAAACTGCCTTGCCCCGCTCGCGTTCCTCGGTTACAAGGGTAGTTACCGAGCTTGGCAGCGCGCAAAAATTATGCCACAGTATTACAGGCGAAATTCCGAGCAGGTGCGAAAGAATTACGCACTCAACCCCGAAATGGCAGAAAAGCGCCACCGTCTCGCGGCTCTCACTCTCTACCTTATATATGTTGCCGTTCCGCACATATCCGTGCTTTTTCGTTATTTCGTCAATCCCGCCGCAAACAGCCTCGTATTTTTCCTCAACATTCCCGCTTTGCATAAGCGGTGTTTTAAGCCATTTTTTATTATCATAATAATCGCTTTCCGCCGTCCAGAAGCCCGGCATCATATCCCACGGAATACGCTTGTTTCCCGTATCGGGGTCGGTTATATACCCGTCAAATTCCCTTAGCCAATCGCATATTTCGGCGGTTTTACCGAGAGCCTGCAACGTAGGTTCCGCAGTGGCTTTGGCTCTGCCCAAGGGCGAGCAGTAAATATCTCCTATATTCTGCTTTAAAAGCCTGTCTCTTAAAAGCAGAACCTCGTGCTTGCCCTTTTCGGTAACCGAATCAATTGCATAATCGGGGTCGCCGTGGCGGATTATCAGTATTTTCATATTTGTTTTTCCTCCTCGTAACCCGCCTTTTCAAGAATTTTTATATCCTCTGCGGTGGGGTTATAAATATCGGGGCGGCGCTCCTTTGTTATAAGCAGCGATTTTATTCTGCGCCACTCGGCTATTTTTGCGTGATTGCCCGAAAGCAGCACCTCGGGCACTTCTTTTTCGTGCCACACGGCGGGGCGGGTATACTGCGGGTATTCAAGCAGCCCCGAAAAGTGGCTTTCCTCTTCAAAGCAAATATCGTCCGATAAAACACCGGGCAACATCCTGCACACCGCGTCCGCCACCGTGAGCGCGGGCAGCTCGCCGCCTGTTAAAACATAATCGCCTATTGATATTTCCTCATCCACTATTTCTTCAATAACACGCTCATCAACCCCCTCGTAATGCCCGCAAATAAGCATTACGCGGTCAAGACGGGACAATTCCCTTGCCTTTTCCTGGGTAAACTTTTCGCCCTTTGGCGACATATATATAACGCGCGGCTTTTCTTCGGTTTCGGAAACAAGGCTTTTGTAGCAATTGTAAATGGGGTCTGCCGCCATTATCATTCCCATTCCGCCGCCGTAGGGCATATCGTCCACCTTATTGTGCTTGTTCCCCGCAAAATCGCGTATATTCGTGCAAACTATTTCAACCTTTTCGGCTCTGCGCGCCCTGCCTATTATGCTTTCGCTCATCACCGTTTCGCACATTTCGGGAAAAAGGGTAAGTATATCAATCCTCATCGTCAAAGATTCCTTTCATCGGGCGAATAATAACCCGCCCGTTTTCAGGCTCGGCTGATACTATAACCTCGTCTATCGCGGGAATAAGGTATTCCTTATTGTTTTTGGTTATATGCCATACATCGTTAGCGCCGGTAACCGAAACATCCGTCACCGTGCCGTATTCTTCACCGCTGTCCGCGTCATACGCGGTGCAGCCTATTATATCCTCAACGAAATATCTGCCCTTCGGAAGACAAGCGTCCTCGCGGTCAATATAGACCGTTTTCCCGCGCAGCTTCTCCGCCTGCCCGATAGTTTCGGTATTTTTAAAGCTTGCAATTACAACGCCGCCGTGCGGCTGCGCCTTTAAAACGGTCACGCTGTTTTCACCGTTTTCATCAAGATACAGCTTTTTAAACTGTGCCAGAAATTCGCCCGAATCAGCCCACGGCTGTATTCTAACCATACCTCTGACCCCGTGCGTGCCTACAATTTTACCCGTTTCAAGATATTTTTTAATCATAAATCCTCCGATTTAAGGTTGCGGTTTAATCAGATTTAAAACAATCCCATAGACTCCCCTCTGTTTTGACGTAGGTCAAAACAGAGGGGACCGCCGCCGTCAGCGGCTGTCGTGCGTATGCACGACTGAGGGGTATTAATCTAATATCTGACGTCCAACATCTAAAATCTAAATTTGTGAACAAAATGTAAAAGTCAGGAAAAGTCAAATTATTTTTTAAAAAAGTATTGACTTTTCTTTTTTTTAGGATATAATAATAATCGTTAGCACTCAAGTGAATAGAGTGCTAAATCAAAAAAGCAGTTTTTCAGAGGTGAAACATAATGGAGCTGTCACCGAGAAAACAGGCGGTTTTGGCAGCGGTTACAAAGGCTTACATCAAAACCGGAGAGCCGGTAGGCTCAAAGGCGCTGACCGCTCTGCTGAAAAATGCTCCGTCGGCTGCAACGCTCAGAAATGAGATGAGCGAGCTGTGCAATATGGGGCTTTTGGCTCAGCCGCACACCTCGGCGGGCAGAATACCCACAAGCAGCGGTTTTAAGTTTTACGTCAATTCGCTTATGACCCCCGAAAAACTTTCGGACGGTATGAAAAGGCAGATCGAGTCAAAACTCAGCGGTCTTCACTGCGCGCCGGAAAAAATTCCGACGGAGGCGGGTAAGCTGTTATCCGACCTTACGGGTCTTCCCGCGGTTGTCTGCTTTAAAACGGACGGCAGCCCGAAGATACGAAGCGCTGAGATTTTCCCCGTAAGCAAAGGCTCAGTAATGCTGCTTATAGTAACGGCGGACGGCAGAACAAGGCACACGGTGCTGCGGCTTGGAACCGATTACACAAAGGACTATGCGGAGAAATGCCGCGATATAATAGTTCGGCGTATAAACGGCAGAAGAACCGACGAGCTGACGCGCGGCTATATGCAAAGCGTGGCAGCCGAGGCAGGAACAGACGCATTCGCGCTTATGCCGCTTTTTTCGGCGGTGCTTGAATCGGCGGAGGGAATTGAGTCCTCGGGTGCGTATCTTTTAGGCGAGCAGCGGCTTTACGGCATTTGCGAAAGTCAGGCGGCGGCGAAAAGAATACTTTCGCTGGTGGCTCTGCGCGAGCCGATGTTAACGCTTACAGAACGGTTTGACGGTAATGTGGGCACGGTGTTCGGCAGGGATTCGGGCTTTCGCGAGCTTGAAAACAACACGATAATCGCCGCGAAGTATTACGGCAGCGACAGATTCAAAGGCACGCTTTGCATTATAGGTCCCAACAGGATGTCCTACGGGCAGATAATTCCGAGCGTTGAATATACCGCCTTGCGATTAACCGAGATTATGACCGAGGCGCAAAAGGATATGGAGGATTGATACCGGTGGCGGAGAAAACCGAAAATACCGCGGAGCAGGCAGAAAATGAGGTTGCGGCGGAAAAGGAAGCCGAAACCAAAGCTCCGAAAAAGGAAAAGAAATCAAAAAAGGACGCCGAGATTGAAAAGCTCAAGGAAGAGCTTGAAAAAAAGAACGATATTCTTTTAAGAACGGCGGCTGAATTTGATAATTACAAAAAGCGAACCGAAAGGGAGCGCGCAGGCGTTGCGGAATATGCAAGAGCGTGCATTATAAAAAAGCTTTTGCCTATTATCGATAATATTGAGCGCGCGGCGGGGGCTGACAAAGAAAGCCCCGAATATTTAAAGGGAATTGAGCTGATAGTAAAGCAGTTTGAAACCCTGGCGGGCAATTTAGAGCTCACCGAAACTGCAAAGGCGGGCGATACGTTTGATCCCACTCTCCACGAGGCGGTAATGCACATTGAGGATGACACTTTGGGCGAGAACGTTATTGCGGAGGTTTTACAAAAAGGCTACAAGACCGGCGATACGGTAGTACGTCACGCTATGGTCAAGGTGGCAAATTAAAATAAATTATAATTCGGAGGAATTTATCATGGGAAAAATTATAGGTATTGACTT
>URGH01000078.1 GCA_900547305.1 uncultured Oscillospiraceae bacterium
CTTGTGAAATATCCGCCCAAAACCGCCGGCGTGTCGGTAGCCCATTTAAAGCTCTCCTTTATTACCTCTATATCGTTCGAGTCCCACGGCAGGCGCAAAAGCGCACCGAAATTGGCGGTTGCCACCCTTGAATCCTGCCCGATAGACGCCTCAACCAAAATATCGTACTGATACTGGGTATCCTCGCTGATAAACCATTTTAAAAACTTCCATGCGGCGTCAACATTCTTACATTTGCTGAGAATTATGCCCGTTGTGGATGTAACGGTCATGTAGCTGCGGTCAATATCGCCGTTTTCCTTTTTAACGCCGGGAATTAAGGCGATTCCCCATTTTCCCGTAAGCTCGGGGGCTGCTACCTGCAATGACATATACTCCGAAAAACCGCCTATTCCTATAGGCATTTCACCCGAGCGGAATCGGTTGTAAAAGCTGGCGGAAACATCTATTCCGTAGTTGGTGTAAAGTTCGGTTACCGCCTTAAACGCCTGGTACGCCTCGTTTGTATCAAGCGCGGACGCGGTATAATCGTCTGTGTAGTATTTACCACCGTACTGCGCCAAAAACATTCCGAAATCGTTCGGAATATACATTTGCAGGTTGTTTTGGTACAGCATGGGCAAAAGCGTATTGTAAACGTCGTCCCAAGTCTCGGGCAGGGTGAAACCGAAATTCCTGAAAATATCCTTTCGGTAGAACATCACCTTAAACCCTACGGTCAGCGGAATACCGTAAACGCCGTCCTCAAATGTCTGCGAAATTACAGAACCCGGAACCAGCTGCTCCGCAACCGATTCGTAACCGTCCAACTTTGATAAATCCACCACGGTATCGCGCATTGCAAATTCTCCGGCGGAAGAGGCGCTTACGCCTATTGCAACGTCGGGCGCCGTGCCCGAGGCTATTGCAAGCATAAGCGCATTCACAGACCCCGCCGCCAGCTGACTTGACGGCAGAATATTCATATCAATGGCTATGCCCTCTTTAGAGGTGAAATTCTCGTCGGTAAGCTGTTTTATTATCTGCGCCCACTCGCTGCCCTCGCCGCACCATACCGAAAGGGTTTCGGAGGCGCCGCTGTAATCGCCCTCCATTTTAACGTTATCGTAATCCTTGGTGAACGAAAGAACAACGTTTGCAAAAACACTGTAAAGCCTTACAAAAAAGCTCGAAGTGGGGTTTTTAACCTTTTCGCAGTTGCCGTATGATACGGTATCTACCGTAAGCGGCTGCGATTGCAGGGAAATATATGTTGTGGAAAGCGTGCTTAAAAGATTCTGCATTTCCGTAAGTTTTCTTACGGTATTTTCGGGGTCTTTTTTCAAAAGCTCCAGAATCTCCGCAAGCTGATTGAAATTGTTTGTAAGCGATGAGCGCTTTTGCGCCAAACTGTTAAGCGCGTCAATGCAGTATATCTGATAATCGTAAAGTTTGTTTATAGTTTCGTTTATTGTGGGAATTTTTTTATCAAGCTCGTAATCGTAGTTTAAATCGGGGTCGGAGGTGGTAATCATCATTACCTGAAGCATAAAATCCGAAAGCAGCTGCGTGCAATCGTTTACCGCGTTCATGAGGTTTCCCATTTCTCCTATAACCGGAGTCATTGAAAGCACATGCTTGCCCTTTGTCAGATAAATTTTATAAAGCCCGCCGTTTTTATCCGACAATTTTTCGGTGTACCATTTTGTGCTGTAATCAAACCTATATTCCGAAAGCTCCTTAAACGGAACGGCATTGTCGATCATTATTTTTCTGTATATCGGCATACCCTGACTGAAATCCTGCCGTACATGGAAAGCTAAATTGTAATAACCGTCCTCGGGGGCGTCAATCTGCCAGTAGGCTGTCTGCCCCACCTTAGACCACATACTGCCGCCCATTGTGTTCATTGTAACCGAGGTTATGGATCTCGGCGAGCATGAGGGATCATAGCTGCTTTCCATTCTGATAGTCGTATGCGACTTATACAGCATTTCCTCCGCCTCTATCGTTTTGACCGTATCGGTAACAGGCGCGTCGGGATTTGATTTTACATACTCGCCGTAATTTTTCAGCTGTACGGGCGGCGTGAGACATGCCGCGCTTATGTTTATCTCGCCCGAAATATATGTAAGCGTAACGGTATGCGCGCCGGATGAAAAGTAAAATGAGAGCGGCATTGCCTCTACGCCTATGGCGTCGGATATATACATATCCTGCCAAATGAGTAGATTTTCCTGCTTGGGTCTTACCTCGTCGCCCAAAGAATTCTTGCGTATTCCGCCCGATAAATCATCGCGGGAAAGCCCGTAAAAATTAACCTTATTTGTTTCAAGGCATACCTGTTTCCCGTCAATTTTAAGGCTTCTTACCGCCGCCATGCCGTCGTTTCCCAAAAGATACCTGAATTTAATATTGTAAAGCCCCGCTTCGCGCGTGTTAAACGTCCAGGTTGCCTCGTCTTCCCTGTTTCCCCATTTAAAAACGGTGCCTTCCTTTTCATCGTCAACCGCAACGCTTTTTTTGCCGCCGTTCAGAACCGGAACAACCGAATCTGCCGCAACCTCCGTTACGGCGTTTTTGTAACCGTTCTTTTCGTATTCCGCAACAAGCGACGCATACCTCGGAGTGTCCAAAACATCCGATTCTGTTGTTTCATATGCCGGCGCCGCCGTTTTGTACTTTTCTTTCAGCGGTATTGCGCGCGCCGTTACGGGCAGCGCAATAAAAAGCGCCGCGGCAGCAGAAAAATATTTAAACAAATTGGATTTCAGTGTTTTGTTCATAATTAACTCCCGAGTTTAATTTTCCTGATAAGCAAAACCCGCAAAAAATCCTTTACGGGCTTTGCTTATCCGACACGCATTTGTGCGTGTCGGATAAAGGCTTTGTGAATTATTTGCCTGCGTTTTCGTTAATGTACTTGATAATATCCGCGCCGCCCATAGAGTTAAAGTCAGAAACATAGTTATCGAACGCGTCTATGGTTTTTATTCCGGTTATAATCTCGTAAAAATACTGATTTTCAAGAGTTTTTATTTTGGAATATGTCGCGGTGAATTTATTCGGCAGCGTGGTTGCCAATACGGGCACGACGTTCAGGTTTTCGGAATCCGCCGCGGGTATGCCTATAAGATTGTTTACCGCGTCGTTCCATTCCTCAACGCTGCAGCCGTACCTGTCTTTCTTATACGCCATAATTCCGTCATAGCGCTTTTTGGCGTGATCGCTCAGTCCCGAGGGATCTTCCGCCTCAATTTTCTTCATTAGGCTCTTGCACTCGTCAATAATAGAGGATTTGTAAGAAATCTGCTGCCAAATCGGGAAATAGGGCTTAACATCTGTGCTGTCGCAAAGGCTCTCGAATTTTTTCACAACCTCGTCGGGCAGTACATGCTTTTCGGACCCTAAGTCGTTATTAACGTTATACATTTTTATAATAGCCTCGGGGTGCTCGCAGTTGGGGCTCATAATAAGGTGACCGTTCACCTCAAGCGCCGCGGTTTCCTGCGGAACCGAATACTTACCGTTACCGTCAAGCGGGGCGGACAGCGCGATCCAGTCAACGTCGGGGTTAGCCTCGAATGACGCCTTGAGGTTATCGCCGTTCCACCACGGACCGAAAACCATTCCGCATTTTCCGTTGCCTATGTTCTGTCCGTTGTTGTCCTCCTCACAGAAAAGCGCTCTGGAGGTGAACAGCTCCGAAAGCCTTGCAAGCGCCGTTTTGGTTTCGGGCGCGGTAGAGCCGTAAACCACCTTACCGTCGCTGCCTTTGAGCCACGCACCGGGGAACGAACCGAACGCCGCGAACAGCGGGTCTATGGATGATGTGTTGTCAACGCCGAAGCGGTAGCTTGAAAACGGTATTCCGTATGTATCGTCCTTACCGTTCTGATCCGGGTCCTGCGTTGCAAAGGCGGTGGCTATTTTAGCCACATCGTCAAAGGTTTTCGGCTTTTCAAGACCGAGCACCTCAAGCCAGTCGTTGCGTATCCAAAGCACCTCGTGCTGGTAGCCTACCGCCGTGCTCGGCAGCGCGCCCAGCTTTCCGTCCACGGTAACCTCCTTTAAGCAGGCGTCGTCGGGGTAGCTGTCATACGCGCCTTTGAGTCCGTTTCCGAAATATTGCTTATACGGCGTTAAGTCCTTTATAGAATTGTTCGCAAGCAATTCCTTTACCGACTGCGTGCTGTAAATCGTAACAGCGTCAGGCAGTGTGCCTGCGTTTATGCACATGTTCACCTTTTCAACATGCTGCTCCCACGGAAGAGCCCACTCAAACTTAATGTCGATATTATACTCTTCCCTCATAAAGGTAATGAAAGGATTATCGGTAATATTTGCGGCGTCGTCTTCGTCTCTCTGCCAAACGCCGAGAGTCACGGTTGTCATTTCGTCCATCTTTTTGTAGGCTTTATCGTAATCAACGCCCGCAACCAAGCCGGTTTCTTCATCCACCTTTATTCCGCCCGAGGTGTTTCCGCCGCCGTCGCTGCCCGTTTTCTTACTGCCGCAGCCCGCGGCGGTAAGCGCTACAAAAGCAGCCAAAAGAAGTGTGAACCCCGATTTGGATATTTTCTTTAAATTCATAATTTCACCCTTATCTGTTTTAGGAAATCGCCGGTTTATATAAAGTGCCGACAATATTGAATTTAACGGTTTTTACCCTTTTGCGCCACGGCTCCCGTAAGAACCGCAAGCGATAAAACCATTGCGAACGCCGCTATAACCGCGGTGTTTCTGTTAACGTCTCCGGTTTGCGGACTGCCCGAGCCGCCTGTGCCGGTTGTCGGAATTTCCACAACGCCCATTTCATATTCAAGACCCTTTGCAGCCTCTAAAGCCTCGCCCTTTGTGTAAGAGGAGCTTCCGTCCCATATAACGGTTTCGCTGCCGTCGGCATGAATTATTTTCATATCCTTGAAATATACGTTATAGGTCTTGTTCGGATCTGCTTCGGCTTTTGTTGAGTTAATAGGCGTTATCCAGTGGCATGCCTCGCGCGGAACATTCGCCGGTTCAAAGGTTCTTGTGTACCATTTATTGAGCGCAACGCCCGAAAGGTCGGTATCGGGCAGCATTGAAAGACCCTTTGAGTCAACAATGTTTTTCTCCACCGCAAATGTGTGGAACATACCCCAGAAGCCGTCCTTCTTGTCGTTCTCCTGATACGAAAATCCGCCGAGCCCCGCCATAGGAGAATCAAGCATAACCTTGTAGGAGATTTTATCCCCCTCGTTCAGCGCAATGCCGTCGCCGAAATATCCGAAGAAGGAAATATTGGCGGTTTTACCCTGCATTGCCTTTGTGTAGGTGTATTTAACCGAAAGTTTAATAACCTTTTCAAGCTTTATTTCGGGTTCGTTCCCGTTTGACGGATACGGATCGTCCACCGCGGTCAAAGTGGTTTTTGCGTTTTTCTCCTCGCCCCAAACCTGCGGGTTAAGCTCTTCCGAAGTAATATCCTTATCGGTAACGTTATACTGAACGTTTCCCTTGCCGTCTACAATTTTTATATTCTTAATATAGTAAGCATAGGTCTTATTAACGTCAACCGCCTGTGTGGTTTTAAAGCAAAGCGCCACGGTGTGAAGACCCTGTATGCCGTCTTCGGAATAAATGCCGGAAAGCCGAATCGTTTCCTTGCGCCATGCGCCGGTAAGCGCGGTATGGTCAAGCGTAGCGTCGCCCGCCGTAGCCCAGTTCTTATTGCCCTGAACCACTATATTGCCGAAGCCCTTAACTGCGTCTGCCAAAGCGTATTCGTACTGGAGCGTCCAGTCCTTGCCCTTGATAAGGCAGGCGTCGGCTCCCGTGCCGAGCTTCAGTCTTGACGGCGTCATCCACATGTTAAGAGTATAAAGTCCTACCTGAGATACCTTTTCAACACCGTTTTCGCCGTTTGAAAATTTAACCTCCGCCTTGATTACCTGATCTGCTTTGGCAGGGGTCGGCGTGGGTGTGGGAGTAGGTGTGGGAGTCGGATTAGGAGTAGGAGTGGGCGTAGGGTCGGGTGTGTCGTCCGTATACGGATTATCAACCACCGAAAGTGTTGTAACGGCATTTTTCTCCGAACCCCATATCTGCGGATTAAGCTCTTCCGTTGTCAGATCGTCATCGGTAAAGGAATATACGGTCTTGCCGCTGCCGTCGGTTATTTTTATGTTTCTGTAGTAGGCATAATAGGTTTTTTCCGTATCCACCGCAGCCGTGGTGCTTGTAGATAAAGCAAGGCAGTAAAGCGGCTGGGTCCAGCCTCCGCCGCAGCCGAGCGGCTCTAAGCTGACTTTGGTTTTCTTCCATTTACCCGTTCCGTTGGTACGGTCTGCCGCGGGATCGCCCGCAACTTTCCAGTTGCTGCCGCCCTGAACCTGAATATTACCTATTCCGGCTGCCGCGTCGGAAATCGCATATTCATATTCAAGGTTCCAGTCGGTGCCCTCAATAGACGTGATGTTGCTGTTGTCCTTAAAAAGTCCGAGTCTTTCGGGCGAGTAAGCAAACCAAAGCGAATAAAGCGCTACCTGGCTTACCTTTTCAACGCCTTTCTCGCCGTTTGAAAACTTTACGGCGGCAGAAATCACCTTTTCTTCTTTCTGCGCTTCAGCGCGGGCATTCAGCGCAGTCGGTATCAGACTGACTGAAAGCACTATGCAAAGCGCCAGCACGGATGACAGTATTTTTTTACATTTCATAATCGTTATCTCCTTATTTATTTTCGATGTGAAATATATATTTTGCTTAATATGCACCCCCTGTTTAACCGCAATGTTTTTTGTTGCCGTGAAGTTGTAACCGCACATGTTGTTTTTTAGCTTACATGTAATCATTATTTATCGTAAATAGATGACATGTCGCTAATTTAATTGCGTATATAGACCTTATATTTGTATATTATCACAATTATAGCACTTTGTCAATACGGAAAAATTAATTATAGGTAATATTTAAAAATACATGTATTCATTTTTTTGGAAAGGGTTTATACCCATAGACTTAATACGGCATGTGACAAACCGAAATATAAAAAGCCATGCATACGAAAAAACACCCCTGCAATAACCCGCAGGGGTGTTTTTATATTTACAACACGAAATTTACACATAAAAAAGAGCAAGGGATAACCTTGCATTTACAATCGGCGGCAAAGCCGCGCCGCACCTATTACATACTGAAAATCCTGTTACCGATTTTATTTTGAGGTAAGAGGTAATAGTGAAGAGGTAAGAAGTAAAAATCCCGCTCACTTTTGTGAACGGGATTTTTGGTGGAGACGAAGAGGATCGAACTCTCGACCTTACGGATGCGAACCGTACGCTCTCCCAGCTGAGCTACGCCCCCAAACAGCGGTGAGACAAAACCAAAAATCACATCTCACTGAACTGACAATATCTATTTTACTCGCTCCAGTACTTTTTGTCAAGTGTTCTGAACGAAATTGATGAAAAAATATGCTCTCTTTTTATAATTTCACTGCCGTCAAGGTCTGCAACCGTCCTTGCAATCTTCAAAATACGGTCGTAAGCCCTTGCCGACATTCCTAATTTTTCAAAAGCCATTTTCAAATAACCCGACGCTTTGTCTTCCATTACGCAATACTTTTTAAGCATTGAGGGGGTAAGCCGCGCATTGCAGGAGACATCCGTTCCGCGGTAGCGTTCGGTCTGAATGTCACGCGCGCGGTTTACGCGGGCGCGTATTTCCGCCGATGTTTCTTCCCTGCCCGTGGAATTCAGCTCGTCATAATTAACGGGCGGCACTTCTATATGAATATCAATTCTGTCAAGCATAGGTCCCGAAATTTTGCTGAGATAATTATGCACCGCTTTAGGGGAGCAGATACATTCCCTTGTGGGATGGCCGAAGTAGCCGCACGGACATGGGTTCATTGCGGCAACCAGCATAACCGAGCTTGGGTATGTAAGCGTACCCGCAACGCGGGATATAGTCACCTTTCCGTCTTCAAGCGGCTGACGGAGCGCCTCAATAACATCGCGGCGAAACTCAGGCAGCTCATCCAAAAACAGAATGCCGTTATGCGCAAGCGAAATTTCCCCGGGCTTCGGAACAGATCCGCCGCCCGTTATTCCGGCAGGCGACACGGTATGGTGCGGCGAACGGAACGGACGGGTACGGACAAACGGATTGTTTTTATCGAGTTTTCCCGCTATTGAATGGATTTTTGTGGTTTCAACCGACTCTTCAAAGGTCATTTCGGGCAGAATTGTCGGTAGGCGCTTTGCAAGCATGCTTTTACCCGAGCCGGGCGGGCCTATAAGTAAAACGTTATGTCCGCCTGCCGCCGCAACCTCAAGCGCCTTTTTGGCGGCAAGCTGACCCTTTACATCGCTGAAATCAAGCGCATCGGAAACCGTCTGCGCGCCGATTTCGGTTACCGGAGCGGGCGAAAGCATTTCTTCGCCGCGAAGGTGTGAAATAAGCTGCTTTACATTATTAATGCCGTATACCGATATTCCGCTGATTATTGCCGCCTCGGCAGTATTTTCTTCGGGAACGAATACATTTTTTATTCCGTTTTTAAGCGCGGTTATCGCAATGGCCAAAACCCCGCCTACAGGGCGCAGCCTGCCGTCTAACGATACCTCGCCTATAAAAACGCTGTCATTAACGTCCGCGTCAAGCTGACCCGACGCTTTAAGTATGGCAATAAGCACGGGTAAGTCGTATATGGAGCCTTCTTTTTTCAAATCGGCAGGGGCAAGATTTATGGTTATTCTGCCCAGCGGGAATTTAAAGCCGCAGTTTTTCAGCGCGGCGCGCACACGGTCGCGCGATTCCTTAACCGCCGTATCGGGCAGACCTACAATATCAAAAGCGGGAAGCCCCGACGATATATCCGCCTCAACCTCAATCATATATGAATCGATACCGAAAAGCCCTACGCTTTTAAGCTCCGAAAACATTTCAGCCGCGCCACCCTTTCAACAGTATTTTTATCAATTATACCGCAATCACATACGAAAAGCAATTAATCTTTACATTTTTTCGCAGAAAAACCGCAAAAAGATACTTTTACACTTTGTCTAAACAAAAATTAAAACTCCCATACACGTGTACGGGAGTTTGTGGTGATCCATCGGGGATTCGAACCCCGGACACCTTGATTAAAAGTCAAGTGCTCTGCCAACTGAGCTAATGAATCATTCGGACAGCTTTATTATTATATCAATGTTTGCACTGTATGTCAAGAAAAAATTGCAAACAGAGTAAATTTTTTTGCTTCGCATTGCCGCGCACGGCAAAAAGCAGTGCCGGCAGGAATAAACGCGCATGCTGCAAGGCATAAATTCTCATATCTCCCAATAATCTAATAGCGGGGGGATTTGAAATTGAAAGCCTTTCTTGAATTTACCGAAAATCTCATATCGGGCATGCTGCCCTTTGTTTTTCTTATAGTATGCGGAGTTTACCTGACGGTGAAATGCCGCTTTTTCCAGTTCCGCTTTTTGCCCGCGTCTTTAAAATACGCATTCGGCGGGATGAAAAGCAACAGCGGCAAAAACGGCGTAAGCCCTTTTCAGGCGGCATGCACCGCGCTTTCAGCCACCGTGGGAACGGGAAATATTGCAGGCGTTGCGGGCGCGGTTGCAATAGGCGGCGCGGGCGCGGTTTTTTGGATGTGGGTAAGCGCCTTTGCGGGAATGATAGTGAAAGTGGCGGAAATTCTTTTATCGCTTGAATACCGCGAGAAAAAGCAAGCCGAATACATAGGCGGCCCTATGTACTACATAAAAAACGGACTGCCGAAAATACTGGCTCCCCTGAGCTTTTTATATGCCGCGGCGGCCGTGCCCGCGGTTTTTTGCAGCGGAAACCTTACCCAAACGGGCGCGGCGGTGCAGTCGTTCGGCGGCGGCACCGCGGTAAAATTTATAGGCGGGGCGGCTTTTGCCGCAATAACCGCGGCGGTGCTGGCGGGCGGAGCCGAACGCATAGGCAATTTTACGGGCAAAATAGTTCCGTTTATGGCGCTGCTTTATTTAATTATGACTTTCGGTATTATCGGCGTAAATATCTCGCGGCTGCCCGCCGCCCTTTCAATGATATTAGAGGGTGCGTTTAAGCCCGCCGCCGTTACGGGCGGGGCGGTAGGCTCGCTTTCCGCCGCGGTGCTTACGGGCGCTTCGCGCGGAGTTTTTTCAAACGAGGCAGGGCTCG
>URGH01000079.1 GCA_900547305.1 uncultured Oscillospiraceae bacterium
AGGGCAGCCACCTTCAGGCGGAGTTTGATATATCCGATTTTGTTCATTCGGGAAAAAACACCGTAAGAATAAAGGTGAGAAAATGGTGCTCGGGCAGCTACCTTGAGGACCAGGACCAGTTCAGAATGAACGGTATTTTCCGTGATGTTTATATTCTTTCCCGCCCTGAGGGGCATATAAGGGATATTGAAATTAAAACGGAGAAAAACGTAATAACCGTTAAAACCGACAGCCCTGCCGATATAGCGCTTTATGACGGGGATAAGCTTTTAGCGGAGCACAGAGCGTGCGAAAGCGCGGAATTTACGGTTGAAAACCCGATATACTGGAACGCGGAAAAGCCATACCTTTATACCATTATATTTACGGCGCACGGCGAGAAAATAACCTGCCGCTCGGGGCTGCGCGATATTTCGTTTTCAAAGCTCGGCGAGCTGCTTATAAACGGCGCGCCCGTAAAGCTTAAGGGGGTTAATCACCATGATACCACCCCTAACGGCGGCTGGTGTATGACAGAGGCGGAAATACTAGAAGACCTGTGCCTTATGAAAAAGCTGCATATAAACGCTATACGCACCTCGCACTACCCGCCAACGCCGAAATTCCTTGATTTTTGCGATGAAATGGGCTTTTATGTTATTCTGGAAACCGATATTGAGGAGCACGGAATGATACGCCGCATTGCGTCAAAGCCGGATTACGATATAGAAAACCCCGATTGGCTTACGGCAAAGCCGGAGTGGGAAAACGCGTTTATCGACCGAATGAAAAGAACGGTTGAACGGGATAAAAACCACCCGTCGGTAATAATCTGGTCAATGGGTAACGAATCGGGCTTCGGGCGCAACCATATGGCTATGTATGAGTGGATAAAGCGGCGCGACCCCTCGCGACCGGTTCACAGTGAGGACGCAACGCGCCTTATGCTGCCGGAGGTCTCTACTAACCCCGAAAGGCTTAAATTTAAGAATTATATTGATATAAATTCGAGAATGTACCCCTCGCCCGCGTGGGTGGAAAATACGCGCTTGATGAAAGCGAAAAAAAGCCGCTTTTTCTTTGCGAATATTCAATGGGCTTTTGCAACGGCCCGGGTGATGTTTTTGAATATGCCGAGCTTTTTTACAAATACCCCAAGCTTATGGGCGGCTGTGTTTGGGAGTGGGCGGATCACTGCGTTATGGAAAACGGAGTGCCGAAATACGGCGGCGATTTTCCCGGTGAGCTTACCGACGACGGCTTTTTCTGCTGTGACGGATATGTATTTCCCGACCGCACCTTCAAGGCGGGCACCTATGAGCTGTGGGCGGCGTATGTGCCGTACCGCTTTAAGGTCTCTGGGGATAAATTGACCGTTACAAACAGGTTTGATTTTACCGATTTATCGGAATATAAATTCAGGTATGTAATAAAGCTTGACGGTGAAACGCTGGAGGAGGATACTGTGAATATATCTGCCGCACCGCACTGCACGGCGGATATAAAGCTTAAGCACCGCCTGCCCGATAAATGCCGCTACGGCTGCTTTGCCGTGCTTTATATGCTGGATAACGGCGGCGGGGTGATGTCCTGGCTTGAAACGGAAATACCCTGCCTGCAAATTACGGAAAAGAGGGAATACGGCGGCGCGCGGCTTTCAGAGGATGAATTTTTCATTTACGCGGCGGGAGAAAATTTCAACTACACGCTGGATAAACAGACAGGAAATTTCACAAGCCTTGTGTTTTGCGGCAGGGAGCTTATATGCGAGCCGGTTGCTTTCAGCCTTTACCGCGCGCCTATGGGGCACGACCTGCCTATGATACCCAAATGGCTTAAAAAGAATGAATGGCAGGGCGAAAACCTTGACGTAATGTTTACCCACATTTACAGTACCAATATATCGGGCGGGTGCATTACCGTAAAGGGCAGCCTTGCAGGTGTATCGCGCGTGCCGATTTTCAGGTTTACGCTAAAAATTTCGGTTTCAAATACGGGTGCAATAGAATACTGCCTGGACGGAAATGTGCGCGAGGGTGCGGTGTGGCTGCCGCGGCTGGGGCTGCTTTTCGTTATGCCGAAAAACGCCGAAAGCTTTAGCTATTTCGGCGCGGGACCAATGGAGAGCTACTGCGATATGAAAAACCACGCGCTGACCGACCTGCACACAAGCGACGCGGACCGTGAGTATGTTCCTTATATTTACCCGCAGGATTACGGCAATCATACCAATGTGCGTATGCTGAGCCTCAGTAACGGCGTTACGTTTGAGAGCAACACAAGGTTTGATATGAGCGTGCGCCACCATTCAGATGAGGCGCTGTTAAAAGCCACGCATATAAACGAGCTTGAACGCTCGGAAAAGACCTATGTGCATATAGATTACAAAATGTCGGGTATAGGCTCGCACGGCTGCGGCCCGGAGCTTAAGGAGTGCTACAGACTGAACGAAAAGGATATACACTTTGTTTTCAGCCTGACGCCGCAGAAAAACGGCTGATAAAGGAGAGGAAAAAATGCAGATAAAGGCATACGGGGCAGACAGCTGGCTGTTTCCGAACAGCTGCGGCGGCGCCGACAAGGCAGAGCTGCACACGGCAAGAAATTCTTATGCAAATGTGCAGCTTAAGGTTGTAAATTTGAAAAAAAGCGCTGCTTGGTCGCTCGAATTTGAGGGAAACGCTTTTAAGGATATAAGGCTTTACCGCCTTTTAAGGGTCACGGTAAACCGCAATTCCGACTTTTTTGAGCCGCTGGATACTAAAAGCAGAACACGCGCCGAGCTGGAAAAATATTTTACCAAAAAAGCTCCGTTTGAGGTTTACGATCCATTAGAGCCGATTGAGGGCAAAACGGTTGAGCTGCCGGGGGATGCGCTGTATTTGAGCGTTAAAATACCCGCTGATACCGCTCCCGGCTGCTATAAGGGCGTTTTCAGGCTTTTTGACGGCACCGAAACGGCGGAGCTGCCTGTTGAAATAAAGGTTTACGGCGCTGCCGTGCCGACTGAGCGGCGGCTTAATATGGCTAACTGGACAGAGCCCTCCCCCGCGGCATACGGTGCGGCGGATAACCCCGATAAAATGCGGGAAACAAGGGAAAAAATTGCGCTTTTGGGGCGGCACGCGGGGCAAAACTGCATTTTTGTTTCAACTTCGTTTTTCAAATGCAAAAAAACAGGCGACGAGTATATTTACGATTTTTCCGAGGTGGAAAATTATGTTGAAAAGCTTTTGAAAATGGGTTACAGCCGCATTGAGGCGGCACACGTTGACAGCATATACCGCCGCTTAGCAGAGCCGACGGAGCAAATGCCGGCTGAAACCGATACGGGAATTTTCCGCATAAAGGAATTTCTTACACAGTGGTATGAATTTTTAAGCAGCCGCGGCTGGAAAAATATAACGCTGCAGCACATAGGCGATGAGCCGAAGGACGTCACAGTAGAGCGCTATGCAAGGCTTTCCGCCGCCGTAAAGGAAATAATGCCGGATATTACAACGGTGGACGCGGTTTTAACCCCCGCCGCCTGCAAATATGTTGATATTCCGGTGCTTTTAACAAGGCATTACCAGCTGCACAAAAAGGAATACGACAGGGAAATTTCGGGCAAGGAGGTATGGTTTTACACCTGCTGCTGGCCTACGGCGCCCTATCTTAACCGATTTTTGGATATGCCGCTTATTTCGGCAAGGCTGATACACTGGCTTAATTATAAGCTCGGTATGAACGGCTATCTGCACTGGGGCTTCTGCTCGCAGGCGAAAAACCAGGACGTTTATAAGGAACCCTCTGTTCCGTTTAAAATAATGGGCGTTCCCGAAAGCCGCGAGTATCTTCCCGCGGGGGATACAAATATAGTTTACCCCACGCAAAACGGGCCGCTTGGCAGTGCAAGGCTTGAAATGATGCGCGCGGGCGCTGAGGATTACGAGCTGCTTTGCGGGCTTGATAAGGCTGCCGCTGCCGCGCTTACCGATAAGCTTATAAACGCCGACTGGTGCGCAAAAACCGACACGGCGGGATTTGAAAAGGTGCATATAAAATTACTGGAGGCATGCGGGAATAATGAATGAGCTTAAATTTACCGATATAGAGCTTAACGCGGCGGCGCTGGGGGAGGAAACCGATTACCCCGATTTATCGCTTAAAAAGGACGTTCACTCCGGCTTAAAGGGTGAAAGCCTGCCCGAAAAAATATATTTCGGGTATGGGGCGGTAAATAATATACTGCCGTATAAGCTAAGGGAATCATATGACCGAGATAAAAAGCCGCGCAGGGTAAAAGCGGCAATTCTTGAAAACGACAGATTAAAGGCTGTGTTTTTAACCGAATACGGCTGCCGCCTTTGGTCGCTTTATGATAAAGTCGAAAAAAAGGAGCTGCTCTACCATAACCCGGTATTGCAGTTTGGAAATCTGGCGGTGCGCGACGCGTGGTTTTCGGGCGGCGTTGAGTGGAATATAGGCTTTATAGGCCACACGCCCTTTACAACCGAAAAAATGTTCTGCGAAAGGGTGACCGACCGCGATACCGGAAACCCCGTTTTGCGTTTTTATGAATTTGAGCGCATAAGGGGCGTGGTGTACGAGGTTGACGCCTATTTATCCGATGAATACGGTCAGCTTATGATACGCGTAAGAATAAATAACTGCCACAGCAGGGAAATACCTATGTATTGGTGGTCGAACATAGCGGTGCCCGAAACGGTGGATACAAGAATAATAGTAGACGCCGACTCAGCCTACACGCACGATTATGTAAACGGGCTTAAGGTAGTGGGTATGCCCTATTACGAAAATACCGATATAAGCTATACCTGTATGCAGCAAAACGCCGCGGATTTCTTTTTCAGGGTGCCTGATGACCGCCGCAAATTTATTGCCGCGCTGAACGGCGAGGGCGTGGGGCTTGCCCAAACCTCTACCGCACGGCTTCGCGGCAGAAAGCTTTTCCGCTGGGGAATGGGCAGAGGCGGCAGAAAATGGCAGAGCTTTCTTTCAAAGCCGGCGCTGCCCTACCTTGAAATTCAGGCGGGGCTTGCAAGAACCCAGTGCGAGTGCATACCTATGCCCGCAAACTCCGTGTGGGAATGGATAGAGGCATACGGAATTATGAAAGCCGACCCGCAGGCGGTGCACGGGGACGATTGGGCGGCTGCCGTAAATGATGTCAGGGAGCGGCTTATACCGCAGGAGTACTTAGATGCAGAGCTTAAAAGAACTGCCGCAAGCATTGTGGGTGTGCCCGGTGAGCGGCTGCAAAACGGCAGCGGCTGGGGGTATGTTGAGGCGATAAGGCGTGCCGAATGTGGAAAATCGCCGCTTTGCAGCGAGATAACGTTTGGCAGGGAAAGCATTACCGAGGAAGAAAAGCCGTGGCTGGAGCTTGTTGAAAACGGCGCCTTCTGCGAGCCGCAGGACCCGAAGAAATGCGGATTTATGATACAAAAGGATTATATACCGCTGCTTGAAAAAGCAATTGCGCAAAATGACAGCTGGTTTGCGCGTATGCATTTAGGGCTGTGCCTTTTCGGAAACGGCGAGAGGGAAAAAGCGCGCGAGCAGCTTATAAAATCAATTGATTTGAAGAAGAACGCGTTTGCGCTCAGCGCGGTTTCTTATATTGATGAAGCCGCAGGGGAGGTTGCCTCTGCAATAAAATATGCGGGCGAGGCTTTTGCGCTTGACAGCGGCTCATACGGGCTTTTAAAGCACTATATGGCGCTGCTTAACGCAAATGACCGCTTTGAAGAAATACTCAGAGTATACGCCGCGCTTTCTGAGGAGCTGCGGGAAAACGGGAGAATAAAATATTACCGCATTTCCGCCTTGGTGGGGCTTGGCAGAATCGACGAGGCAGGGGAGCTTATAGCCCGCCCGTTTGAAATTGCCGATTTGCGCGAGGGCGAGGTATCGCTTTACAAGCTGTGGAACAGTTATTGCATAAAGCGCTTAAAGCCGGGCGAGGTTCCCGAGGGGGAAAGCGCCGAGGAATACATAAAGAAAAATTACATTGCGCCGGCGTGGATGTATTTTAATATGTCCGATAAGTGAATTTTAAAACGGGGTGTTACTGATGTATAAGGATATAAAAAAGCCGTTTATTGCGGGGAATTACTCTGCCGACAGCCGATACCGCGATTACCGCTATTTATCTGATGATGTTACGGTGCTAAAAAACCCGCATAAGGGCTGGTATTGGCACTATATAGATAACGGCTGCCGCCGCGCGGAGTACCGCGACGGAACTAAGGGCGATACTATGACCGATTTCCCCGGACTTAACCACCTTTACCTGCGTATAGATTGGTCTGATATAGAAAAAACCGAGGGTGTGTATGACTGGGCGTATATTGACCGAATTATGGAGGAATACGGCAATATAGGCTACACCTTTTCTTTCAGGCTTTGCACCTTTGAGTGCTCTGAGGTAATAAAATTCGCAACGCCCGAATGGGTAAGGGAAAGTGGTGCTGACGGTTGGTTTTGCAGCAACGGCAGCTGGCAGCCGGATTACGGCAACCCTGTTTTTCTTGAAAAGTTAGAGCGCTTTATGGCAGAATACGGCAGAAAATTCAACGGCGACAGCCGTGTGGAATTTATAGATGTGGGCACCTACGGCACATGGGGCGAGGGGCATACCGAGTGGTGCACCGATAATCATTTTTCGCTTGAAACGGTAAGGCGCCACATTGACTTGCACTTAAAGTATTTTCCCGATACATATATACTTGTAAACGATGATATGATAAACGCGCTTGATACTACCGACGGCAGCGAGCGGAAATATCTTATGGATTACTGTGCCGGAAAAGGGTTAGGTCTTAGGGACGATTCGGTTTTGTACTCGGGCTATGCCGATTGCGGGCTGTACGGCTATGATACTATGCGCACGCCGTTTATGTATGACGCGTTTTATAAGAACGCTCCGGTTGATTTGGAGCTTGAGCATTTCAGGCACTATTCCGCCGCCCCCGCGCGCTTTAAGGACGGCTACCCGGTTTACGAGGCGCTGCGGTTATCACACGCAACGTTTTGCGGCTTTCACGGCTATCCGCGGCAGTTTCTTGAAAAATACCCCTATTTTGCCGACCGCATTGCAAACAAGCTGGGGTACTGGTATTTTATTAACGGCGCGGTAATACCCGAGTGTGTATCCGGGTTGCCGACCGTAATGCGCGTATGGATAGAAAACAAGGGCTTTTGCAAGGCATATTACCCTTATACCGTAAAGCTTAAGCTTGTGGGCGCGGGCGGTGCGGAGTACACCGTGTTTGAGGAAACGGGTACAAATCTTCGCTGGCAGGCGGAAACGGTTACCGAGGAAAGCTTTAAGCTGAATTTAAAAAATGTACCTGCTGGTGAATACACGCTTTGTATAGGAATGTTTGAAAAGGAAAAGCCCATAAGGTTAGGCTTTAAAAGGGCTTGCGCCGAACCTGACGGCTTTTACGGCTTTGATACCGTAAGGGTTACCGGAGCAGAATGAAATATCGGCTGTTTATCCGCCCTATTTTCGTTCTGTCGGGCAGCATAAACAGATTATAGAGTGCACAACAGCGTGTTCGCGATTATTATGCAGCACACAATAACCGAACATTATACAAAGTATTATCCCGAAATGTTGGCTTTTTCAGTGCCGTTACATATGATGAGCTGAAAGAAAACGGACTGTACCCGAGCGGGGCTAATTATATGGGATCCAACGACGGCATTCATTTTGTGCAGGGTAAGACCGCAGAAAAACGGCAAAGTAGGCTTGGCGGTTTCGGGCAGCGGAAAGCCCTTTGTGTTTGAATTAAACACAGAGCGGAAAAGACGAGTCATCCGCTCCGTAACCGAGCAAAGCTGCGCCGTAATAAAATCCGAATTTGCGGAAAACCGCTAAGGAAAGGCTTGCAAAAGAATTTGCCCCAATAGACGTGATAGGTGTAACGGGACAAAATGCACGGAATCTTTATATTGATAAAGAGGTAAATGCCGTGAGGAAAAATAAGATATTACAGCACTATTTGGAAGAAACCTTTAAAATGCTGCTTGAAATTCCCGCAAATACCGAGGAGGCGGCATTATTGTAGCAGCTGTTGCAAGAATATTAAAGATATGTTATACTGTCATTAGCTTTTAATGCTGAAATATAAAACGGAGGTTTTGTAAGGTGAACAAAACAGAATTCGCAGCCGCAGTTGCCGAAGCTGCCGGTGCAAGCAAGAAGGACGCAGAAAACATTATTAACGCTGCTTTAGTTCAGATTGAAAAATCGCTTGTTGAGGGCGATAAAATTCAGTTTGTAGGCTTCGGAACATTTGAAACCCGCGAGCGCGGCGAGAGAACAGCAAAGAATCCGCGCACAGGCGAGCAGATTACCGTAAAAGCCGCAAAGGTTCCGGCTTTTAAACCCGGCAAGGCTCTGAAAGACGCTGTAAACAAATAATAAGGCAAAATGTGTGCAGCTGTCGGTTTGATGGCTGCACATTTTTTATCAGTGAATTTGATTATAATTGTCCGATTATAGGTCAATATATAACCTATATTTCTAACTACAGTTGTTTGTATAAACGAATTTGCTTTAAGCAAAAACCTTACCGAGCAGGAGGCTTTTCGCTATCTTTACGCAAATAAGGGTATAGAGTTTCTTACCGAAAACTATGATATTGAGCATACCCTTTCCCTGCAGGACGTCGTTAACGATTTAAGCATTGTATGCCGCAATAACGGGGGTATGGTACGGTGATTTTATATCATGGAACTAATTGCTCTATTGATAAAATAGATGCCGTCCTTATAAGGACTTCGTTAAAGGCTCAGTAAAAATCAAGATAGTAAAATAATCTTGTTTCTTTCAGTTCGGGAGAAACAACTTTTTTGTGCAGGGACTGTAAAAAAAGGTTCAATATAATTAGGAGCTGAAAAAATGAAAACGTACACACCGGAAGAGAAGCAAGAGGCTATTGATCGTTTTATATCCGGTGAATCAGCAGCAGCCATACTCGCCGATATCGGCATACCGAAAAGCACATTTTATAATTGGTGCGCATTTATCGGGAAGAACAGGCAGAGCTTAACAGGAAAACGGTAGATATCCGTAATTTTCATTTGCTTGAAAACAAGGTTGCACGTTTGGAAACAATCATCGAAATTCTCAAATCCTCAAGCTGCACACCTAAGTCACCGTTAAAACAACGGCTGTATGCTGCAGAACAGCTTTATGGAAAATACAACATACATGTAATATGCGATGCATTTGATATACCCGGAGGAACATTTTATAACCATGTTCTTCGCAACAAAAAGGACAATACTTGGTATGCAAAACGCCGGGAAGAACTGCGGCTTCAAATACAGGAAATATATGACGAAAGCAATCAGATATTCGGCGCTGCGAAAATTGCGGCTGTTATGAAAAGCAATGGAATTAAAGTCAGTGATGAAATGGTACGTACACTTATGCGCGATATGGGATTGGTAAGTATACGGCAAAGTGCTAAAAAATTATACGAGGATGAATGTCGCAAATACAAAAATCATCTTAATCAGGAATTTGATGTAAGCAGACCGAATGAGGTGTGGGTCAGTGATGTCACTTATTTTAAGTACGGCAAAAGTGCGTATTATATTTGTGTGATTATTGATTTATTTTCCCGTATGGTTATAGCATATAAAATCGGAAAGAACAACAGCACTCAGCTTGTAAAGGGAACGTTTCAAATTGCGTATAAAACGCGTCAGCCTGACTCGAATTTGACCTTTCATACCGACCGTGGCAGCAGCTATCGATCCAAGATTATGAATGATTATATTCGTTCATTAAACATAACACAGTCCTTTTCAAGGGCACATGTGCCATATGACAACTCGGTTATGGAATCTTTCTTTTCTTCCATGAAACGTGAGGAACTGTATCGGACGAAATATCGTTCGGAAACCGACTTTCGTAAATCCGTCGATGAGTACATAATTTTCTACAACACTAAACGTCCGCACAGAAAACTCCAATACAAGACTCCGAAACAGAAGGAAGAAGAATATGCCTTAAAATCAGCGGATTAAAAGGATAAGTGCGGATAGACTGATGGGTTCATAAATGGGGGTGCGGACATATTCTTGGACTCCAAAAGGAGTAGACAAATATGTACACGAAAGAGCAAATTAAAACTGC
>URGH01000080.1 GCA_900547305.1 uncultured Oscillospiraceae bacterium
GCTCCCCTCTGTTTGCTAACGCAAAAGAAGGGAGCCTTTCTTTGCCCCATCTGTTTTGACTTTCGTCAAAAAGAGGGGAGCCTATTCAGCTTTGATTTATCGGATTAACTGCGCCCGAAAAGCTGGGTTATCCGTCTTGCGGCTTCCTTTGTTTCCTCGGTATCACCGAAGGAGGAAAGGCGAAAATAGCCCTCACCGCACTTTCCGAACCCCACGCCGGGCGTTCCTATTATCTGCTTTTCGTTTAAAAGCAGGTCAAAACACTCCCAGCTTGTCATATCGTTCGGGCATTTAAACCATATGTAAGGCGCGTTTTCGCCGCCGCAGTACCATATTCCGCAATTATCAAACGCTTTCATAAGTGTTTTTGCGTTGCCGCGGTATACGGCGAGATTTTCTTTTACCTGCCGCTGTCCCTCTTCGGAAAATACCGCCGCCGCGCCGCACTGAACAATATATGATACACCGTTTGTTTTGGTGGTGCGGTTTCTCACCCACATACCGTTAAGGTACATACCTTTTCTTTTAAGCGTTTTCGGGATTATGGTATATCCGCAGCGCACGCCTGTAAATCCCGCTGTTTTTGAAAGCGAGCATATTTCTATTGCACAATCCCTGCTGCCCTCTATTTCAAATATGCTGTGCGGCAGCTCGTTATCCCCTATAAACGCCTCATACGCGGCGTCAAAAATCAGAACCGCGCCGTTTTTATTCGCGTAATCTACCCACGCTTTAAGCTTTTCGTGCTCAAATACAGCCCCCGTAGGGTTATTGGGGGAGCAGATGTATATTATATCCGCCTTTATGTCATCATCGGGAAACGGCGCGAAGTGCGTCCAGTTATCCGACGGCATATGCACAATTTTATGCCCCGCTATAATATTTGAATCTACATAGGCAGGGTAGGCGGGTTCAATAACAAGCGCTGTGTTATCACGGTCGAATAAATCAAGAATATCGCCGAGGTCGTCGCCCGCGCCAGAGGAAATAAAAATTTCGTCGTTACCGAGCGCAACCCCGCGCCGCGCGTAATAACCCGCAATTGCCGTTTTCAACCTTTCCCAGCCGCATTCGGGCATATAGCCGTGAAAGGTCTCTTTTTTCGATTGATCCTCTACCGCCGAATACATAGCCTTTATGACTGCATCGCACAGCGGCAGGGTAACGTCGCCGACACCCAGCCGCAGCAGCTTTTTATCGGGGTGCTCGGCGGAATATGCCTTGACGCGCTGCTCAATATCATAAAACAAATATGAGCTTTCAAGCTTTTTATAGTTCCTGTTAGGTTTCATTTTAAACCACTTCTTTTTACTTGCCGCTGTCGCCGTAGTTTGAAAGCACGCGGGCGGACGGGTCGTTTACGTTGCAGCCCTCCCACTCCTTGTTCGGCATCCAGAAATCCTTTACCATTTCGGCTTGACCGGGATATTTTTCTTCAAATATCTCGCGGTACAAAAGCGACTCCTTGGTAAAGGGCGCGGCAAAATCATATTTTCTGCACTTTTCTTCAAATTCTTTATCGGTATACTTTGTCTCGGCGTATTCCTTTAAATAGTCCACCATTGAGTGACCTACCGCATCAGAGAACGCCGCCTTCTCACGCATAAGTATATCATAAGGCAGGTAATCGCCCTCAAACGCGTGGCGTAAAAGGTATTTGCCCTTGTTGTATTTGTTCATCTTCATTTCGGGGTCAATACTCATAACGTATTTTACAAAATCAAGGTCGCCGAACGGCACGCGCGCCTCAAGCGAGTTTACCGAAATGCAGCGGTCGGCGCGCAGCACGTCGTACATATGCAGCTCGCGCACACGCTTTTGCGATTCCTTTTGAAACTCTTCGGCGTTCGGCGCAAAATCGGTATATTTATAGCCGAAAAGCTCATCGGATATTTCGCCCGTAAGCAATACCCTTATATCGGTAGTTTCGTGTATCGCCTTGCATATAAGGTACATACCTATGCTTGCGCGTATTGTGGTAATATCGTAAGTGCCCAAGAGCGCTATAACGTCGGGCAGCGCCTTTAATACATCTTCCTTGGTTATAATTATCTCGCGGTGGTCGGAGCCTATGTAATCGGCAACCTCTTTTGCGTATTTAAGGTCTATAGCGTCGGTGCTCATACCTATCGCAAAGGTTTTAATGGGTTTCTTTAAAAGCTTTGCCGATACCGCGCACACAAGCGAAGAATCAAGCCCGCCGCTTAAAAGAAAGCCGAGCGGCGCGTCGGCGTCAAGCCGTTTTTCTATTCCCGCTGCTAATTTATCGTGTATGTTTTTGCATACCGTTTCAAGGTCATCGTGACAAACCGTATCCACCGCCGCTATATCGTTATAGCATATAAACTTGCCGTCCTTATAATAGTGCCCGGGCGGGAAAGGCATAATTTTACTGCTGAGCCCCACAAGGTTTTTAGGCTCGGATGCGAATATCGGCTTTCCGTCCTTATCAAGCCCGTAATAAAGCGGACGTATACCTATAGGGTCGCGCGCGGCTATAAGCTCGTTTTTTTCGCCGTCGTAAATTATAAGCGCAAATTCCGCGTCAAGCATTTTAAACATATCCGTGCCGTAAAGCTCATAGAGCGGCAGTAATATTTCGCAGTCGGAATCGCTTTCAAAGGTGTAGCCGCGCTTTATAAGGTCGTCCTTTATGGGTCTGAAGCCGTAAATTTCACCGTTGCAAACCAATTTATTATTCTTATAGGAAAACGGCTGCATACCCTTATCGGTAAGCCCCATTATTGCAAGACGGTGAAATCCCAAAAAGCCGTTATTAAGCTTTTCGATTCTCGACATATCCGGACCGCGCGAAACGGTCATATCAAAGCCTAACTTAAACTCTTCTTCGGGAATACGGCTTCCTATATAGCCCATAATAGAACACATAATTTTTTCCTCATTTCATATTTTTATAAAAGCCAATGCCTCCCTCTGATGAGGGCTGTTGCTCATAGTGGTCTGTTATCGGCTCCCTCTGACGAGGGAGCTGTCAAAACATTGTTTTGACTGAGGGAGAGAAAAGGTAAAGCATTTATGTATCTTAACCCTTTCTCTCCTTCCGTCTCGCTAACGCGAGCCACCTCCCTCGTCAGAGGGAGGCTCATTTTGCGCCTAATTTCATTAAACGCGATATTTTTTAATACTGCTCAATATCCTGCAATGCGTCGTAGCCCTCTTCGCCGGTGCGAACCTTTACAACGTTTTCAACGTCATAAACGAATATCTTACCGTCGCCTATGTGACCTGTGTAAAGCACCTTTTTGGCGGTTGCGATAACAAGCGATACAGGAACTTTAGCCACAACTATATCAACCTGAATTTTAGGCAGGAGTGATGTTTCAACCAAAGCGCCGCGGTAATATTCGGGCTGACCCTTCTGCACGCCGCAGCCCATTACGTGGCTTACAGTCATACCCGTAATGCCAATGCCGACCATTGCGTTTTTAAGGCTTTCAAGGCGGGATTCTTTGCAGACAATTTCAACCTTTGTAATCTTCTGCCCGTCTGCCCTTGCGGGTACGTCCGCCGCAACCTTGGGCATTTCCTTAACCTCAACCGCCTCGGCAACAGGTGTATCGCCCGTGACTGCGGTAGTTTCTTCGCCCTCGTCAATATATTCGGGGAGCATTGCAATGCCCGCATACGCACTCTGTAAGCCGTGCTCCTTAACATCCAGTCCTTCCATTTCCTCTTCACGCGAAACACGCAGACCGAATATCTTCTTTATTACAAGGAACGAAAGAGTGATTGTAACGGCTGTCCATGCAGCTGTTGAGAACATGCCGAGCAATTGAAGACCCAATTGCTTAAAGCCGCCGCCGTAGAAAAGACCCTCGCCTGCAATTTGGTTAGCGCCGAAAGTAACGCCGTCGCCTATGCCGCGGGCAAACGCGGGAGCGGACTTGGTGGCGAACAAGCCTACCGAGACAGTGCCCCAAATACCGTTGCAGAAGTGAACTGCAACCGCGCCCACGGGGTCGTCCACATGGAGCTTGTAATCAAGGAACCAAACGCCGAATACCACTATAAGCCCCGAAACCGCGCCTATTACTATTGCGCCGAACGCGTCGCACACATCGCACGGAGCGGTTATAGCAACAAGCCCTGCAAGAGAAGCGTTTAAGCACATTGAAACATCGGGCTTGCCGTATTTAATCCAGGTGAATATCATAGCAACAACCGTTGCAACCGAGGGGGCGATTGTGGTGGTAACGAATATCGAACCCATTTCTTCAATAGAGGTTGCCGCCGCACCGTTAAAGCCGTACCAGCCGAGCCAGAGAATGAATACACCGAGGCAACCTATGGGCAGGTTGTGACCGGGAAATGCGTTTACCTTTTTGACCTTGCCGTTTTTATCTCTTGTGAATTTACCTATACGCGGGCCTACCATAGCCGCGCCGATTAACGCGCATATACCGCCGACCATATGTATGCAGTTTGAACCCGCAAAATCGTGAAAACCGAGCTTTGAAAGCCAGCCACCGCCCCATGTCCAGTGAGCCTCAACCGGGTAAATAACCGCCGAGATAACCGCCGAATAAACGCAGTAGGAAAGGAATTTCGTTCTTTCCGCCATAGACCCTGAAACTATTGTTGCGGTGGTGGCGCAGAACACAAGGTTGAAAACGAAGTTTGCCCAGTCGAAATGCGCGTAATCGGTGAAAATATCAAATCCCGGTTTACCTATAATTCCCACAAGGTCTTCACCTAAGAAAATACCGAAGCCGATAAGAATAAACATTACCGTACCGATGCAGAAATCCATAAGGTTCTTCATCAGTATATTTCCGGCGTTCTTTGCTCTGGTAAAGCCTGTCTCTACCATTGCAAAGCCCGCCTGCATCCAGAATACAAACGCCGCGCCGATTAAAAACCACACGCCGTATACTTCGCTATGTATAGCGTCATATATTGCTTGACTCATAAAAAATCATCCCTTAAAATTTTTAAAATTTCTTATTTATTTTACGCTGAAAAGCATATCGCCGTAGGAAGGATAAGGCCAGATGTCTGCCGGAACCATAGTTTCAAGCTCGTCTACTGTAATTCTCAGCTCGCTCATAGCGGCAAAAACCGCGTCCTTATAATACATTGAAAGCTCCTGCGTTTCGCTTATTTCCTTAGCCTTTAATACTGCCTGCTCCAACTTTTCGGTCTTTTTGTACGCCGCTGTGTTAAGCTTGCTTACTTTTGCCAAAAGCTCTTTTTCATAGCCTGACTCTATATCGCCGCAGGCTGCCTTTGCAATGACCGTATCGGATAATTCGTGCGAATATTTGCTTACCGCAGGCAAAATATCCTTTTTCGCCATATCAATCATTGTAAGCGCCTCAATATTGATTATCTTGCAGTAGTTTTCCGAAAGAATTTCGTATCTTGCCCGCATTTCGGTTTCGGAATAAACCTTGTGCGAAATGAAGAGCTTCATATTCTTTTCGTGCAGAGAATACGGCAGGCACTCGGGGGTTGAGCGCAGGTTTAAAAGTCCGCGCTTTTCAGCCTCGGCAATCCATGCGTCGTCATAGCCGTTGCCGTTGAATATAATGCGCTTGTGGTCGGTAACAGTCTTCTTTATAAGCTCGTGCAAAGCCTCTTCAAAGTTAGCCGCGCCCTCAAGCTCATCGGCAAACTGCTTTAATTCCTCTGCAACCGCGGTGTTAAGCACAACGTTTGTGCAGGAAACCGATGAAGAAGAGCCGAGCATTCTGAACTCAAATTTATTGCCCGTAAACGCAAAGGGCGAGGTTCTGTTACGGTCGGTGCTGTCCTTCGGGAACTTAGGCAGCGTGTGAACGCCTATTTTAAGAATTTCCTTTTCCTTGCCGCCGTAGGGCTCATCCTTTTCAATCGCCTTTAAAACGTCGGTAAGCTCAGTACCGAGGAACATTGAAACTACTGCGGGGGGCGCTTCGTTGGCGCCTAATCTATGGTCGTTCCCGGCGGAGGCTACCGATACTCTCAGCATATCCTGGTATTCGTCTACCGCCTTTATAACCGCGCAAAGGAAGGTTAAGAACTGCGCGTTTTCATACGGCGTGTCGCCCGGGTTTAAAAGGTTTACGCCCGTGTCGGTTGTAAGCGACCAGTTGTTGTGCTTGCCGCTGCCGTTCACTCCCGCAAAGGGCTTTTCGTGCAGCAGGCACACCATATGGTGCTTTTTAGCCACTTTCTGCATAATTTCCATTGTAAGCTGGTTGTGGTCAGCCGCAATATTGGTGGTGGTGAATATCGGCGCTAATTCGTGCTGTGCGGGCGCAACCTCGTTATGCTCGGTTTTTGCAAGAATACCTAATTTCCAAAGCTCATCGTTCAGTTCTTTCATAAACGCCTGAACGCGCGGCTTTATAATTCCGAAATAGTGATCTTCAAGCTCCTGACCTTTAGGCGGCTTTGCTCCGAAAAGGGTACGACCCGTATATATAAGGTCTTTGCGCTTGTTGTAAACGTCTTCGTCTATAAGAAAATATTCCTGCTCGGGACCGACGGTTGTTTTAACCGACTTAACGTCTGTTTTTCCGAATAGCTTTAATACGCGTAACGCCTGCTTGTTTATTGCCTGCATACTGCGAAGCAAAGGCGTTTTCTTATCGAGCGCCTCGCCGCCGTAGGAGCAGAACGCAGTAGGAATACAAAGCACGCCGTCCTTAATAAAGGCATATGATGTCGGGTCCCACGCAGTGTAGCCCCTTGCCTCAAAGGTAGCGCGAAGCCCGCCCGACGGGAAAGAAGACGCGTCAGGCTCGCCCTGAATTAACTCCTTGCCGGAAAATTCCATTATCACCTTACCGTCCTTAGTGGGGGAGATAAAGCTATCGTGCTTTTCGGCTGAAAGCCCCGAAAG
The DNA here is from genome assembly GCA_900547305.1 of uncultured Oscillospiraceae bacterium. Classification (GTDB taxonomy): domain Bacteria; phylum Bacillota; class Clostridia; order Oscillospirales; family Acutalibacteraceae; genus UBA737. The sequence goes on from URGH01000080.1 coordinate 6,848, forward strand.
CGGCTGGAACCAGTGGGTAAAGTGGGTAGCGCCCTTTTCAATTGCCCAGTCCTTCATAGCGTTTGCAACCACGGTTGCGGCGTTCGGGTCAAGGGAACGACCGTCCTTTATGGTGCGCTGGAGCGCCTTATATGTTTCTTTGGGCAGGCGCTGCTGCATTACGCTGTCATTAAATACATTGCTTGCAAAAATTTCGTTGATTGAACTCATAACCGATCGTTCCTTTCAAAATTTGTGATAATAAAAGGCGGCAGCGGCGTGTATAAAAGGGAACGAGGTAGATAATATCCCTTTTGCGACGCCGTTGCCGCCTTTTAATACCGTATTTAAAAAATAAAGAAACGGCAGACAGGTAAACTGAATTACCGACGTCATTGCCGTTTCATTGCGCTTATTATAACGCCGCGCATTTCACTTGTCAAGCAAAATTTTCAATAAAGCATAATTTAACGTATCTCGCGCATCTCACGAAATTTTATAAAGTAAATTTCAAAATTACTTAATTAAATTAGTATATTGCTCAAAGAACACAAAAAATAGGCTAGAAACAGGTCGAATTTCGGAAAATATTTGAAAACGGAATACTTGACAATACCGCAATGAAATATTATAATAATCGTATATTATTTATATGACACAGAGCAACGGTGTTCGGTGATGTCAGGGGGCTTTTGTCCCCTTTAAGGCATCGGCGGGCACCGTTTTAAATTTAAAATTACAGGGAGGAACGGCAATGTATTCTTATGATGAGGTTATGACCTTTGTTGAGGAAGAGGACGTAAAGTTTATACGCCTTGCATTCTGTGATATTCACGGCAGACAGAAAAATATTTCAATAATGCCGTCTGAATTAAAGCGCGCCTTTACCTATGGCGTATCCTTTGACGCGTCTGCGGTGGCGGGCTTCGGCGATGTGGTGAAATCGGATTTATTTTTGCACCCCGACCCCTCTACGCTCTCGGTTTTGCCGTGGCGACCCTCAAACGGCAGGGTGGTAAGAATGTTCTGCGATATTAAATACCCCGACGGCACTCGCTTTGAAAAGGACGGCAGATATATTTTAATGCAGGCGGTTGAAAAAGCAAGGCAAGCCGGTATTTCCTGCTTTTTCGGCGCGGAATTTGAATTTTACCTGTTTAATCTTGATGATAACGGCGAGCCGACCGACACCCCGTTTGATAAAGCGGGGTATATGGATATAGCGCCCGACGATAAGGGAGAAAACGTTCGCCGCGAGATATGCTTTAACCTGCTTGAAATGGGTATTTCCCCCGAAAGCTCCCACCATGAGGAAGGTCCCGGGCAGAACGAGATAGATTTCAGATACAGCACACCGCTTAACGCCGCCGATAACGCGGTCACCTTTAAATCGGTCGTTCAGACCATTGCCCGCAGAAACGGGCTTTTCGCCGATTTTTCACCTAAGCCCTTAATGCACGAGAGCGGAAACGGGCTGCACATAAATGTATCCGTAAAGGCGGAAAACGGGGAAGATGTGACCGACAGCTTTATGGCGGGCGTGCTTGAACACACCGTTGAAATGACGGCGTTTTTAAACCCCGTGGCGGCGTCATACAAGCGTCTCGGCGAAAAGAAAGCGCCGAAATACGTTACCTGGTCGCCCGAGAACCGCTCGCAGTTAATACGCATACCCGCGGTTAAAAACGAAAGCAACCGCCGTATAGAGCTGCGTTCGCCCGACCCGGCGGCTAACCCCTACATTGCGTATGCCCTTATAATTTACGCGGGACTGGACGGAATAAAGCGCGGGTTAAAGCCCGCAGCGCCCTGCAACTGCAATTTGTTTACAGCCGACGGCAGCATTACCGATACGCTTGCGAATTTACCCGATACGGTTGAAAAGGCACGCAACATTGCAAAAAACAGCGAGTTTATAAAACGCGTTTTGCCGGAGGGCTACGCCGAAAGCATTTAAAAAAGGGGGAAAATAACGGGTGTACCGCGATAAAGCAACTCTCAGCGCGCTTATAGTTTCCTCCTCTCAAAAGGCTACCGATTACCTGCAGGATATACTGTCACGGCTGCGGTTTTCGCCCGTGGCTAATGCTGTAAGCATTGCCGAAGCAAAGCGGCGGCAGCTTGAAAACCAGTTTGATTTGGTTATAATAAACGCCCCGCTGCCCGATGATTTCGGGCTGGAGTTTGCCGAAGGTCTTTGTACCGACAGCTCCGTGGGAGTTATACTTTTTGTTAAGGCGGAGCTGCTCGAGCAGGTAAGCTACAAGGTTGAGGATTACGGCGTTTTAACCTTTTCGCGCCCCGGCACAAGGCAGAGCATTACAAGCGCAATTCGTCTTGCCGCGGCAACGCACAACCGATTATCGGCTTTTGAAAAGCGGGCGGTAAAGCTTGAATCCAAAATGAAGGAAATACGGCTTGTAAACCGTGCAAAGTGGCTGCTTATAGACCGCTATAATATGAGCGAAGAGGAAGCACACAAATACATAGAAAAAACCGCTATGGATAACTGCGCAACGCGCGGTGAAATAGCGGAAAATATAATAAGAACATACGAAAATTAGAAAGAGGCAAGGGAAAATGGAAGGTACGGTTAAAAAAACAAAGTATATTTTTGTAACGGGCGGCGTTGTATCGGGGCTTGGCAAGGGCATTACCGCCGCCAGTCTCGGCAGACTTTTAAAGGCGCGCGGGCTAAAGGTGGCGGCGCAAAAGCTCGACCCCTATATAAATGTTGACCCCGGCACCATGAGCCCCTATCAGCACGGTGAAGTTTATGTCACCGAGGACG
>URGH01000081.1 GCA_900547305.1 uncultured Oscillospiraceae bacterium
AAAAGCGAAGGCTTTAATATCTCAATGATAAGAGCGCTTTTCGCCTCGGTTTCGGATATCGCCGTTATCACCCTTGCGGACCTTATGGGACTGGATTCTTCGGGGCGTATCAACACCCCGGGAACCGATAAAAACAACTGGCAGTGGAGAATTCAGGACGGCTGTGTAAACGATTGGCTTGCCGGTATTCTTTTAGATTTAACGGCTACCTATGCAAGAGAAAATACTAAAAAATAGAACACTCGCTGTAAAAGCTTTGGCTTTTACAGCGAGTGTTCTATTATACCTCATAGTCAAAGCAGAGCCTTGTCACGGTAAAGGGTCTTACAAAGGTATCGGCAGCCTTTACATGAAGCGGATTTTCAGAATATCCTTTAAGGGCGCGCTCATTTTCAAAGGTAGTATCGAGCATCATATCGGCATTTGAGGATTCAAGACCTGTGATATTCACCTTTATTGAAATAAGCCCGTCAATTTTTCCCATAAGCCCCTCTAATGCCGCTTTTGCGTTTTTTCTGACGGTGTCTTTATCCTCTCCGTCTCTTATTTGCCATAGAATAATGTGTTTAACCATAGCTGCTTCTCCTTTAAAATATGTTATTTCATTTTAGCTTATCAATAAAACACGTTAATACCTTATCAAATCTATCCTGCCTGACTTTTTCATATATAGAAATACAGCAACATATCCTAAAGATATATTGCTGTATTTGGCGGAGTAGGAGAGACTCGAACTCTCGCGCCGGGGTTTAGCCGACCTACGCCCTTAGCAGGGGCGCCTCGTCACCAACTTGAGTACTACTCCGTATAGGTGATTTGTTTCGGAAATATATTAGGTTTTGGAATTTACGGAAATTCGGCGCATACTTTTAAATCTGTGCGCCGAAAAATCCCGAAAATAAAAAATGGGGTGGAAGATGGGACTCGAACCCACGGTCTCCAGTGCCACAAACTGGCGCTTTAACCAACTAAGCTACATCCACCATAGTGCAAGAACTATTATACCATAACTCGGCGGATTGTCAACAAAAACTTTTGGAAATTTAAAACTTTTTTAAAGCGAGAAATCCTCGGGGTTATAATTATCCGAAATCTTTATACGCTCCGGCACGCGCTTTAACGGGTCATATTTATATTTGCGGCAGGAATCCCGCGGGGAGGTAACGCCGCGCTTTGAGCAAAGTATTTCACCCGAAAAAAGCGATTCGCGGCCGTACTCGCAATAGCTGCACACGTGCGGCAAATCCTTATTAAATATATCAGCCATAAAATCACCGGAATTATTATACTATATCTTCAAGCAATTTTCCAGTACTTTTTTTCGTATAAACCGATATTATAAAAATTAAAACCATTATAAGCATAGAAAGTGAAAGAGCGGCGCTGCCGTAGGTCGGCGAAAAATTTATTGCCGCTGCGGTTTTAACGGTAATTTTGAAAATTTTTAAAATTAAACGTAAAAACAAAACCGATAAAAGCCCGTGGAAAACGCGGGCAAGCAAAAACAGCGGAAAATTTATTTTAATGCTTTTGCCCACGCTTAAAATCTGGCACCAAATGCTGATACCCGCAAACCCGAGCAAAAATGCAGTAAGCGGCAGCGAGCGGGTATGCGCAACCGCGTTTGTTACTTCAAGCGGCGCGGCGGCGCATTCAAGCCACGGAAAGCGCGCGGCATAGGAGCTTATATATTCGCCTATTGCAGAGAAAAAGATTACCCATGCGCAAATGCTTAAAAGCGCGCTTGATGCTCCCGATACCGACGAGACAAAATTATCGGCAATGCCGGTTTGCGGTGCCGGCGCGGTTTTTACCGCGTCCTTTTTTATTAAAAAGGAAAATAGAAAACACATTATTAAGGACGGAAGTAAATGCGCGGCAAGCAGCGCAAAGCCCACGTCTTTTGAAGAATACATACCCACGCCCACCGCCAAAACGGCGAACGCAGGCCCCGAATTTACGCAGTAGCAAAGCATAAGCCCCGCTTTTTCGGGCGATATGCGGTTTTCCTTTACCGCCTCGTTTAAAAGCTTTGCTCCTACGGGGTAGCCGCCTATAAGGCTTAAAACTACCGTTATAAATTCACCCGACGATAAATGAAACAGCCTTTGCGTAACTGCGGACGGCTTTTTAAGACCCGAAAACGCGCCGCTGCCGGTTATAAACAGTGTGCAGACCGTCATGGGAAAAAGCGAGGGAATAAGCACGCGGCCGCATAACAAAATTCCCTCAGCCGCGCCTGCGGCGCCAAGCTCGGGCTTTATTATAATAAGGGCAGCAAAGGTGAGCGCCGCCGAGACAGATATTATCTTCAATTTTCTCCCGCCTTTCTTGAATCCCGCCAAAGAGCGTGGCGATTTTTTCGACACGCTCTAGTAAAATATATGCTTTTCAGAATTATTATAATTACGAAAACATAGTATGTTAGGGGGAGTTGTGCCAATTGAGCAAGAAATTCAAATTTAAATCCGAAAAGCCTAAGGAAAAATGGAAAATTTTCAGCTGCGGCGATGAAATAACGGCGGGCGCGATTAAAAATCCGCATTTGGAGCTTTTCGGCAACCGCGAAATAATTGTCGAGGGGTGTATGGGCGTTATGGAATACAGTGATACATATTTAAAGCTGCGCCTGCCGAAGGGCGCGCTTACCGTGTGCGGCACGGAGTTTGATATAGTAACCTTTGAGGGCACTACCATAACCGTAAAGGGAAATATGTCGTCACTTGAATTTTGTGTATAGGTGATTTTAAAATGCTTTTCTTTTACAGATTTTGGCGCGGCTTTCTGCGAATAGAAATTAAGGGCGATATAACGGAAAAGCTGCTTAATATATGCGCGAAAAACGGAATACCGCTGTGGAATATCAAAAGACGCGGCAAGGCTATAAGGTGCTATATTGCCGTAGGCGATTTTAAACGCTTGCCGCGTTTGCTTGCAAAAAGCGGGCTGAGAGTGCACATACTTGAAAGATACGGCTTGCCCTTTTTTACCGAGCGCTACAAAAAAAGATACGGTATTCCCGTGGGCGTCGCCGTATTTTTCGCCTTTTTAACCTTTATGTCGGGCTTTGTTTGGTCGGTAGAGGTTGCGGGCAACGGCAATGTTCCCGAAAAGGATATTATTGCCGAGTGCAAAGAGCTTGGGATATATGCGGGAATACGCAAGGATGAAATATCGCCCGCAAGCGCAAAGCTGCAGTTATTGCTTAAAGATAACCGCCTTTCATGGTGCGCCTTTAATATTGAGGGCTGTTATTTAACGGTGGATGTTACCGAGGCAAAGAAAAAGGAAGAGGACAACAGCGTGCCCACCAATTTAAAGGCGGCGGCGGACGGTATTATTAAAAAGATAGACGTAACCTCGGGCAACTGCATTGTAAGGGTGGGCGATACGGTTGCCGCGGGGGATATACTTGTTTCGGGAATTGAGGAACGCGCCGAGGGGACACGGTTTGTTCATTCAATAGGCAGCGTTACCGCCGCAACCGAGCGTGAAATTACCGTAACGGCAAATTACAGGCAGAAAAAAAAGCTTAAAACAGGCAGGATAAAAACAAAACGCGCGCTTTCGTTTTTCGGCATTAAAATTCCGCTTTATTTAGGCAGCGAAAAGGGAACATACAACGCGGAAACGAGCGTAAAGGCGCTAAAACTTTTCGGTAAGCGGCTGCCGATTGAAATTTACGAAAAACGCTTTGAATTTACAGAGGGAATTGAAAAAAATTACGACCGAAACGCCCTTGAAAAGGAACTGGAAAGGCTGTTTTCGGAAAAGGTAAAGTTAGAAATTTCGGGCGATTTTGAGGTCAAAAATCGTGAAATTGACGAAATTGAGGGCGGTTTAAGGCTAAAAACGGTAGTTTTGGCGGAAGAAAACATTGCGGTACAGGATATTATGTTATTTAATACTGGAAATTCATAGAAAATGTGGTATAATAATATAAAAAAGGAATAAGGAGACGCGGTGCTTGTTCGAGCAGACGGTTGATATTGAACGTATTGAGCAGATTATAAATTTGTTCGGTAATTTTGATGAGAACATTAAACGCATAGAAAAGAAATATAAGGTGAGCATAACCTCGCACGGCAGTCAGATACGGGTGCGCGGCGACGTTACAGATGTTATGAACGCCGTAAGGACCATTGAGGGGCTGCTCGTTATGATAAACAAGGGCGAGCAGATAACCGACCAAAGCATTGAATATGTTTCGGGACTGGTTGAGGACGGCGAGGATGACCGCATAACCGCCGTTACCGATGCGGACTGCATTTGCATAACCTCAAAGGGCAAGCCCGTAAAGCCTAAAACGATAGGTCAGCGGCAATACACCGAGGCTATAAAGAAAAACACGATAACAATAGGCGTAGGTCCTGCGGGAACGGGTAAAACCTACCTTGCGGTGGCATCGGCCGTGAGCGCATTCAGGGCAAAAACCGTGAACCGAATAATCCTTACCCGCCCCGCGGTTGAGGCGGGGGAAAAGCTCGGCTTTCTGCCGGGGGATCTGCAGCAAAAGGTAGACCCGTATTTAAGACCGCTTTATGACGCGCTTTTTGATATGATGGGGGCGGAGAACTTCCAGAAATGCCAGGAGCGCGGGGATATTGAGGTGGCGCCCTTGGCGTATATGCGCGGGCGCACGCTTGACGACAGCTTTATTATCTTAGACGAAGCGCAAAACACCACTAACGAGCAAATGAAAATGTTTTTAACCCGCTTGGGCTTTAACTCAAAGGCGGTGGTCACGGGGGATATTACCCAAATAGACCTGCCCGACGGTAAGCGCTCGGGGCTTAAAGACGCGGTAAAGGTGCTTAAAAACGTCGATGATATTGCAATACATTACCTGACCGGGCGTGACGTGGTACGTCACAGACTGGTTCAGGAAATCATAAAAGCTTATGAAAGAAGTGCTGAAAAGAAATGAGTGTAAAAGTAATTATTACGGACGAACAGAAAAAGGTAAAGCTTCCCACGGGTACGCGGTTGCTTATAAGAAAAGCCTGCATCGCAACCCTTAAGCTGGACGGCTTCGAGGACTCTGCCGAGGTTAACGTAACACTGGTTAACGACGATATGATAAAAGAAATGAACAAAAAGTACAGAAATATTGATTCCTCTACCGACGTTCTTTCTTTCCCGCTCGGTGAAAACGGCGAGTATGATACCAACCCCGAAACGGGCGCTAAAATGCTCGGGGATATTGTAATTTCGGTTGAGCATGCGCTGTCACAAGCTAATCTTTACGGTCACGGCATTGAGCGCGAGGTAGCTTTTCTCACCGTTCATTCAATGCTGCACCTTTTGGGCTACGACCACGAAAAGGGCGGGCTTGAGCGCACCATAATGCGTGAAAAAGAGGAGCAGGTGCTGGACGCTCTGGGGCTTGCCATAAACAAACTTTAATATACATAGCTTAAGGAACTTATTTAATGAAAGAAAAATCGGCTTTTATAACAATTATCGGCAGACCGAACGTAGGCAAATCTTCGCTTATGAACCGAATACTCGGTCAGAAAGTGGCTATCGTATCGGACAAGCCGCAAACCACGCGCACCAAGATATGCGGCGTTTACACGGCGGGCGCGGATCAGCTTGTATTTATAGATACCCCGGGCTTTCACAAGCCTAGAAACGAGCTTGATAAAAATATGAATAAAGCCGTGGGCGACGGTATGGCGGACGTGGACGCGGCGGTGCTGGTTATTGAGGCGGCCCCGAAATTCAGCCTTGAAAACGGGCTGCCGCCGGCGGAAAAGGCGCTTATAAAAGAGCTTAGCCGCCGAAAGCTTAAAGCTGTGCTTGCAATAAATAAAATTGATATGTTAGAGCGTAAGGAGGAGCTTTTAAGCCTTATTGCGCTTTATTCAAGGGAATTTGAGTTTGAAACGGTGGTACCCGTATCGGCTAAAACGGGCGATGGCGTTGATATTCTTTTAAGCGAGCTGCTGAAATTTTCAAAACCCGCGCCGCACTATTTTGCGGACGATGATATTACCGACCAGCCTGAAAAGGTTATGGTTGCCGAAATGATTCGCGAAAAGCTACTGCGCATGCTTGATAAAGAGGTGCCGCACGGCATTGCGATTGATTTAGAACGCTTTGTTGAGCGAGATACCGCCGAGGGCGAGCCGATTTTGGACGTTGAGGCAACGGTTATTTGCGAAAAGGAATCACACAAGGGCATAATTATCGGCAAGGGCGGCGCAACCCTTAAAAAGGCAGGAATGTCGGCACGGCGGGATATTGAAGAATTTTTCGGTATTCGCACGTCTGTTAAATTATGGGTGAAGGTTAAAGAGGATTGGCGCAACCGCCAGGGTTTGATACACACCTTCGGGCTTGACTGAATAATTTACTGTTATTACCTATTATAAAGAAAAACTTACTGCAAAAGATTTTAATGTAATTCTTTATGATGGGACTGTGAATTATGGGAGCTGAAAAATCCTGGGATAAATTTCTTAAAAGCGGCAGCGTGAGCGATTACCTTAATTTTGTAAATTCGCGCAAGGAGAACGAAATAAGTGAAGGAAACAGAGACGCGTTTTACAACGGATGCATTGGTTATAAAGGAAATGAACGTAGGGGAGAGTGACCGTTTGGTTACTCTCTTTACGCGTGAACACGGGCTTATTCGCGCTTTTGCGGCGGGAGCTAAGTCTATTCGCTCAAAAAAAGGCGCGGCAACCTCGCTGCTTACATACGGCAGCTTTACCGTTTTAAAGAAAAAGGATACTTATAAAATTTACGAGGCTGTACCCATAAGAATGTTTTTCACAATGGGCGGCGATATTGAACTGCTTGCACTGGAGCAGTATTTTTGCGAATTAGCACTCGTTTTTGCCCCGTATGACAGCGCGGACACGGAGCTTTTGCGCTTAATACTCAATTCACTGCATTTTCTAACCGCCGAAAAGCGCTTTCCGCCGCTTATTAAGGCTGTGACGGAGCTTAGAGCCGCCTCGATTTCGGGCTTTATGCCCGACCTTGTAGCCTGCGGCGGCTGCGGAAAATATGAGGACGATATAATGTATTTTGATATTGCGGGCGGCGCGCTTTATTGCGAAAACTGCCGACCCGCGGGGGCTAAAACCGTGCCGCTTGACAGAACGCTTTTAACGGCGGCGCGGCATATAGTTTATTCAGAATTTTCAAAATTATACTCTTTTTCCGTGCCGGAGGAGAGCGCAAAGCGGCTGTCGGATATAACGGGGGAATATATAACTTTACAGGCGGACCACCGCTTTAAAACACTTGATTTTTATAATTCCATAAATTGTTATATTTAACATATAATTTTTAATTATATTAAAATGCGCTCATGCCGCGCAGGGCACCCTATTTCTGTGCGGACAGAAATAGGGTAAAGAACCGTCGGACACCCTATGGGTTGGGTTTCCGAACCTTCCTGAATGACCAAAGGGGCAAACTCCCCTTTGAAAACCCTTACTACAAAATAATCAGCTTACTACAATAGATATAATTTTAATTTTTAGGAGTAAAAAATGGATTACAATATCGCAAGATATTCAGGAACATTAGAGCTTGATAAAATTCTCGATATGCTGGCAAACGAGGCGACTCTCGCCGAAACCGAGGAAAGGGCGCGCGAGCTGTTGCCCGAAACCGATATTAAAGCTGTGCGCGCGCGGCTTTGTAATACAAGCGACGCGTACAGCTTTATGTCGCGCTATTCCGCCCCTTCTTTCGGGGCGGCGGTCAACGTTTCATCACCGCTCAGGCGCGCGGAAGCGTCGGGTGTGCTTTCCATAAAGGAGCTTTTGGATGTTGCCGAGGTTTTAAGAGTAATACGCGCGGTAAAAGCGTGGCGCGGCGAATGCTCGGGCGCGGGGGAAACCTCGCTTGACCCGCTTTTTTCGGAGCTTATACCTAATAAATTTTTGGAGGATAAGCTGAACCACGCCATAAAATCGGAGGAGGAGCTTAACGATAACGCATCGCCCGCGCTTTACGATATTCGCCGCAAAATAACGGCAAAATCGGGCAAGATACGCGAAACGCTTGAAAAGACCGTAAGAGGACCGAGCGCAAAATATTTGCAGGAGGCAATAATAACCCAGCGCGACGGCAGATACGTTGTGCCCGTAAAATCGGAGTACAAGGGGCAGATTAACGGCATAGTGCACGATACCTCGGCTACCGGCTCAACCCTGTTTATTGAGCCTATGGCAGTGGTGGAAACCAATAACGAAATACGCGTTTTAAAGCTGCGCGAGCAGGAGGAAATAGAAAGGATATTGTCCGAATTATCAGCCGACGCAGGCAGCTTTGCAGGCAGCATAATAAGCTCGTATTCAGCCCTTGTAAAGCTTGACCTTATATTTGCCAAGGCAAGACTTGCCTATAAAATGAAAGCGTCACTGCCCGAGATAAACAAGGACGGCATAACCTACCTTAAACGCGCGCGCCACCCGCTTATAAATGCCCGAGCGGTGGTACCGATTACGGTTGAATTGGGCAGGGAATATGATACTCTTGTTATAACGGGACCCAACACGGGCGGTAAAACCGTAACCCTTAAAACAATTGGGCTTTTAACCTTAATGACAATGTGCGGGCTGATGATTCCGACCGACGACGGCAGCCGCGTGGCAATTTTTTCAAAGGTTTTTGCCGATATAGGCGACGAGCAGAGCATTGAACAGTCGCTTTCTACCTTTTCGTCGCATATGGTTAACATAATATCTGTAACCGAGCAGGCGGACGATGACTCGCTCGTGCTTTTCGACGAGCTTTGCGCCGGTACCGACCCGATAGAGGGCGCGGCGCTTGCAAAGGCTATACTTATGCGGCTTGCGGCGCTCGGCGCTAAAATCGTTTCAACCACGCACTACCCCGAGCTTAAAGCCTATGCCATTGACACGGCGCGTGTGGAAAACGCATCTTGCGAGTTTGACGTTAATACGCTTAAACCGACATACAGGCTTATAATAGGTATGCCTGGGCGCTCGAACGCCTTTGCAATATCAAAGAGACTGGGGCTTGACGAGGGCATAATTGACCGCGCAAGGGAAGAGGTATCGGATAACGATATGCGTTTTGAGCGCGTGGTGGCTTCGCTTGAGCAAGCAAGGCATGAGGCAGAGGAAGAACACGAAAAAGCGCAGACCCTGCGCCGCAGACTGGACGAGGCAAAGCGCAAGGCGGAGCAGCGCGAGCATGAGCTTGACGTAAAGCAAACAAAGCTTATGGAGAAAACGCGCGAGACCGCAAACGGAATTGTTGAAAATGCGCGCTTTAAATCGGCTCAGCTTTTAAACGAGCTTGAAGAAATGAAAAAGCAGCTTAACGCCGAAAACGCGGCAAAGCTTGCCGAAAAGGCAAGAACCGCTTATAAAAAGACCATAGACGAGCTTGAAGAAACCTCTGACCCGATTGAAAGCAAAAAAGCCGAGGGCGAAAAGGTGACAAAGCTTGAAAAGGGCGACGCCGTGTTTGTAACGGCGCTTGGCAGCGACGCCGCGGTTTTGGAGGTAAAGGAAAACAAAAAGCAGGCGTATGTATCAGCCGGGGCGGTTAAAATGTGGGTGCCGTTTGATGGGCTGCGCTTTAAGGGCAAGCGCCGCGAGG
>URGH01000082.1 GCA_900547305.1 uncultured Oscillospiraceae bacterium
ATTGCCTATATAAACGAGTCGCTTACGGTGAATATAACCGCAAAGGCGGGGGATAAGCTCACGGTGCTTGTTGAAAACATGGGCAGAGCGAATTTCGGTAATAAAATGATGCGCAAAAAGGGGCTGCCCGGCAGGGTGCTGCTTGGTAACAAGATTCATTTTTCGTGGGATGTATACCCACTGCCTATGACCGATATATCCGCGCTTAAATTCGGTGAGGAAACAAACGACTGTATTCCGGCGTTTTACAGGGGTACATTTTCAGCGGATGAATCATATGACACATTTTTAAGAACGGATAATTTTAAAAAAGGCTTTGTGCTGCTTAACGGCTTTAATCTCGGCAGATACTGGGAGGCAGGGCCGCAAAAAACGCTTTATGTGCCGGGCTCGCTTATTAAAAAGGGCGAAAACGAGGTTATTATTTTTGAAAGCGACGGACTGAAAGGAAAACCGGAAATCGAATTTACCGATAAACCGGAGTTGGGGTGAATTATGGAAAGTACAGAAATATTAAAAATCGCAGCGAATGCGCTGAACGAGAAAAAGGCGAAGGAGCTTGCCGCCGTTAAAATAGACAAGCTAACCGTAATTGCGGAGTATTTTTTAATGTGCACCGCAACAAGCTCTACGCACGTAAGAGCGCTTGCCGATGAGGTTGAAGAGAAATTAAGCGAGTCAGGGGTTCAGCCCCACCATATAGAGGGCAAAACTACGGGCTGGATAGTGCTTGACTACGGCTCGGTTATAGTGCACGTTTTCAGCCGCGACCAGCGCGAGTTTTACGCGCTTGATAAAATGTGGAGCGACGGAGAACAGGTAGATTTAAGCGAATTGCTTACAGAGGTTGAGGGGGACTGAAAAATGGCAAAGGGTTACGATTACGCGCAAATTGAGAAAAAGTGGCAGGATATATGGGACGAAAAGCAGACCTTCGCCGCAAAGGACGATTATTCTCTGCCGAAATTTTACGGGCTGGTTGAATTTCCGTATCCGTCGGGGCAGGGCTTGCATGTTGGTCACCCGCGCTCATACACGGCTATTGATATTGTCTGCCGCAAAAAAAGGCTTGAGGGCTACAATGTGCTTTACCCCATGGGGTGGGACGCATTCGGCTTGCCCACCGAAAACTTCGCCATAAAGAACCACGTTCACCCGGCGGAGGTTACAAAAAAGAATATTGCCAACTTTAAAAGGCAGCTGAAATCCTTAGGCTTTTCGTTTGACTGGAGCAGGGAAATAAACACCACCGACCCCGAATATTATAAGTGGACGCAGTGGATTTTCCTGCAGCTTTACAAAAAAGGGCTTGCCTATAAAAAGAAAATGTCGGTCAACTGGTGCACCTCCTGCAAGTGCGTGCTTGCAAACGAGGAGGTCGTAAACGGTCACTGCGAGCGCTGCGGCAGCGAGGTTATTCACAAGGAAAAAAGCCAGTGGATGCTTAAAATTACCGATTACGCCGAAAAGCTGCTTGAGGGGCTTGACGAGGTTGACTTTATAGACCGCGTAAAAACGCAGCAGCGCAACTGGATAGGACGCTCCTACGGCACGCAGGTCAAATTCTCCACCAACATAGGCGATACGTTCGAGGTGTTCACCACCCGCGCCGATACGCTTTTCGGCGTTACCTATATGGTAATGTCGCCCGAGCACCCGCTTATAAATAAATGGGCGGATAAAATAACCAATATGGTCGAGGTTACGGCATACAAGCAGGAAGCTGCCAAAAAGTCCGACTTTGAGCGCACCGAGCTTGCAAAGGATAAAACCGGCGTTAAAATTTCGGGCGTTACCGCAATAAACCCCGTAAACGGCAAGGAAGTGCCGATTTTCATTGCCGATTATGTGCTTATATCCTACGGCACGGGCGCTATAATGGCGGTTCCCGCGCACGATACGCGCGACTGGGAGTTCGCAAAGAAGTTCGGCTTGCCGATAATTGAGGTTGTAGCCGGCGGCGAGGACGTACAGGCAGCCCCCTATACCGAGTGCGCTACGGGCAAGCTTGTAAATTCGGGCTTTTTAGACGGTATGAGCGTTGAAGACGCTAAAAAGGCAATACAGGAGTGGCTAACCGAGCGTAACCTCGGCGAGCGCAAGACCAACTACAAGCTGCGCGACTGGGTATTCTCACGCCAGCGCTACTGGGGCGAGCCTATTCCGATAGTGCACTGCGATAAGTGCGGCTATGTGCCCGTGCCCGAAAGCGAGCTGCCGCTTGTGCTGCCTAATGTTGACTCCTACGAGCCGACCGATAACGGCGAATCGCCCTTGGCTAAAATGACCGATTGGGTAAACGCCACCTGCCCGCACTGCGGCGGACCCGCTCACCGCGAGACCGACACAATGCCCCAGTGGGCGGGTTCCTCCTGGTATTTCCTGCGTTACTGCGACCCGCATAACGATAAAGCGTTAGCCTCCCCCGAGGCGCTTAAATACTGGACGCCGGTTGACTGGTACAACGGCGGTATGGAGCACACCACACTGCACCTGCTTTACAGCCGTTTTTGGCACAAGTTCCTTTATGATATAGGCGTAGTGCCCACACCCGAGCCGTACGCAAAGCGCACAAGCCACGGTATGATTTTGGGCGAAAACGGCGAGAAAATGTCGAAATCGCGCGGAAATGTTGTAAACCCGGATGAAATTGTGCGGGATTACGGCGCCGACACTATGCGCGTTTACGAAATGTTTATAGGCGATTTTGAAAAGGCGGCGCCCTGGAGCCAGTCCTCAATTAAGGGCAGCAAGCGTTTCCTTGATAAGGTGTGGGCGCTTTCGGATAAGCTGACCGATGGCGACAGCTACCGCGCAGAGCTTGAATCGGCTTTCCACCGCACAGTTAAAAAAGTGACCGAGGATATTGAGGGGCTTAAAATGAACACCGCTATTGCGGCGCTTATGTCACTGCTTAACGATATTCAGGGCTCGGGCAGCATAAACCGGGCAGAGTTTAAAACATACCTTATTCTGCTTAACCCCTTTGCACCGCATATGACCGAGGAATTATGGCAGCAAGCGGGCTTTGAGGGAATGTTAAACGAGGCTGAATGGCCGAAATATGACGAGGCAAAGTGCGCCGACAGCACGGTTGAAATCGCCGTTCAGGTAAACGGTAAAATAAAGGCGCGCATAAACGTTGCGGCGGATACTTCCGCCCCCGACGCAATAGCCTCCGCCAAGGCGGACGGAGCGGTCGCAGCCGCAATTGACGGCAAGAATATTATAAAAGAGCTTTATGTACCGAAAAAGCTTGTTAATATTGTTGTGAAATAAATTATTGATTTGTGCAAAATATTTGTTGCATATTTTAATTGATTGTGTTATTATATATAGTGCCTATTCGTAATATGGAGGTGTAATCTGTGAGTGCAGTTGAAATAATATTGGGAATTGCGGTTATTTTGGTTTCTCTTTTCATAATTGCCGTGGTTCTTTTGCAACAGGGTCACCGCGCCGGTATTAACGGCGCTATATCCGGCGGTGCCGATACTTTCCTTTCCAAGAACAAAGCAAGAACGTTTGACGCGTCTTTGGCGCGTTGGACCAAATGGGTCGCCGTGGCATTCTTTGTGCTGGCGATCGTTGCAAACGTCATTGCTTTAAGGGGTTAAATATCCCGCGGTGTACAGCCGCCAATGTAGGACAGGCTGTAACGCAATTTAATAATTACCCCTGCTATTCTGCGGAGGGAGGGAATATAGATGAGTCAGGTTAGAATCAAAGAAAACGAGTCTCTCGATAACGCTCTGCGTCGCTTTAAAAGGCAGACCGCAAAGGACGGCGTTATTCAGGAGGTACGCAAGAGAGAGCATTACGAAAAGCCCTCTGTAAAGCGTAAAAAGAAGTCGGAAGCTGCTCGCAAGAGAAAGTTCCGCTGATTTTGTTTGAAAAAGCGGTTGCAAAACCGCTTTTTTTAATATGTTTTTCGGTCTGAAATCAAAAAAGTATTGACAAAACACACCCTTTAGTGGGATAATATATAAGGTTATATAAACCTTATTATACTTATCGGTGATATAAATGCGAATTATAACAGGTACGGCAAGAGGAAGAAAGCTTGTCGCTCCCGAGGGTCGGGATGTACGCCCTACCCCCGAACGCGTTAAAGAGGGTATTTTCAGCGCGTTACAGTTTGATATTGAGGGCAGGCGCGTGCTCGACCTTTTTGCGGGCTCGGGTCAGTTAGGGCTTGAGGCGCTAAGCCGCGGTGCGGAAAGCTGCACCTTTGTTGACGCGTCGGATGCTTCCTTAAACCTTGTGCGTAAAAATCTTGAAAGCACCGCTCTTTCCGATAAAGCGAAGGTTGTCCGCTCTGATTATGCGGCGTTTGCCGCCGCCAGCCGCGATATGTTTGATATTGTATTTCTCGACCCGCCCTATTCGGCAGGGCTTTTAATGCCGGCGGTTAAAGCGGTTTTGCCGCTTATGAGCGACTACGGCGTTATAGTGTGCGAGCACCCGCCCGAGGTAAAGTTAGATGAAGAAATAGGCGGCTTTAAAATAGCAAAAGCCTACCGCTACGGCAAGGTGCTTGTAACCGTTTATCGGAAAGGGGCGAGCGTATGACCGAGCGTATTGCAATTTGTCCCGGCAGCTTTGACCCGGTAACCTACGGTCACCTTGATATTATAACCCGCGCCGCTAAAATGTTTGACAGGCTTATAGTGGTGGTGGCTTCCAACGGCGCAAAGCATTGCTCCTTTACCCCCGAAGAGCGCGTGAATATGATTAAAAAGTGTATTCCCGAGCTTTTGAACGTTGAGGTTGAGCATTACGACGGCTTACTTGCCGATTACGCCGCAAGCAAGGGCGCCAACGCAATAATCAAGGGTCTTCGCGCTATGTCTGATTTTGAATATGAATTTCAGATGGCGCTTACCAATAAAAAGCTGAATCCGCAGGTTGAAACTCTGTTTTTAACAACGGCCACGCAGAATATGTATTTAAGCTCAAGCATGGTAAAGCAAATTGCCAGTATGGGCGGCGATATATCAAGCTTTGTTCCCGAGGTTATACGGGCGGATATAATGAGCAGGATTTTTATTAAAAAGGATACTACGGAGGAATAAAAAATGACACTTGACGAATTACTTGAACAGTTTGACGAGGTTTTGGACAGCGGAATCAAGATCCCCGGCAAAAAAACCGTGGTTGATATTGAAAAGCTCCGCGCGGTGGTTGACGATATTCGCCTTAACATTCCGGCTGAAATTAAGCAGGCAAAGGGCATTGTAGCCGACCGCGCCGATATTATTACCAACGCCAAGCGCGAGGCGGACGGTATTATACGCAACGCCGAGGAGCGCGCAAAGGCTATGACCGCGCAGGAGGAAATTGTAAAGCTGGCGCAGCAAAAGGCGGCTGAAATAATTGCCACATCGCAGCAGAAGAGCCGCGAAATGCGCAAAGCCGCGCAGGATTTTGTGGACGATATTATGCGCCGTGCCGATGAGGGTCTTACCGCTAACCTAGGCGAGGTAAGAAAGACCCGCGCCGCTTTAAAGCAGCAAATACCCTCTGCAAAAGAGAATTAAGTTAATTAATAAAACACTTTAAAAGCCAAGACGGAGACTGCGGTTTTTATAAAAGCGTTTTTAAGCAAAGGCGGAGATTTTTTCGGCTTTGTTTCAGCGACTCGGGGGCGGTGCAAGCCCGAGAAACGCGAAAAAATCGGTATCACTCCCGAGCTGACGGCTGAAATTTTTACAGTAAGCCGCTCCGGTATTCCGCCGTTAGAGGGAACGCAGATTTTCTGTCTGCCGTAATGGGTGGTTTGAAGTTTTTGAGGCTTCGTCCTGTTATGGGTCGAAGTCTTTTTATTTTGAAAGGAGAAAAAGCAGTGTATAAGAGTATATCCCCGAATCTTAACTTCGTGGAAGAGGAAAAAAAGGTTGAAAAATTTTGGGAAGACGAAAATATATTTGAAAAGAGCATAGCCGAGCGCGAGGGTGATAAGCCCTATGTGTTTTATGACGGCCCGCCCACCGCAAACGGCAAGCCGCACATAGGTCATGTGCTGACCCGCGTTATAAAGGATATGATTCCGCGCTACCGCACTATGAAAGGCTATATGGTGCCGAGAAAAGCGGGATGGGATACCCACGGTCTGCCCGTTGAGCTTGAGGTTGAAAAGCTTTTGGGGCTTGACGGCAAGGAGCAGATTGAGCAGTACGGCTTAGAGCCGTTTATTGAGCACTGCAAGGAAAGCGTTTGGAAGTACAAGGGCATGTGGGAGGATTTCTCAAAAACCGTCGGTTTCTGGGCGGATATGGAGCACCCCTATGTTACCTACGATAATAATTTTATAGAGTCGGAATGGTGGGCGCTTAAAAAGATTTATGAAAAGGGTCTTTTATATAAGGGCTTTAAAATCGTGCCTTACTGCCCCCGCTGCGGTACTCCGCTTTCTTCGCACGAGGTGGCTCAGGGGTATAAAAACGTTAAGGAGCGCAGCGCGGTAGTCCGCTTTAAGGTTGTGGGCGAGGACGCATACTTCCTTGCATGGACCACTACCCCGTGGACGCTACCCTCGAACGTGGCGCTTTGCGTAAACCCCGAAGAAACCTACTGCAAGGTAAAAGCGGCGGACGGCTACACCTACTATATGGCAAAGGCGCTGCTTGATAAGGTGCTGGGCAAGCTTGCGACCGAAGATAAGCCCGCTTATGAGATTATTGAGGAATACAAGGGCAGCGAGCTTGAATATAAAGAATATGAGCCGCTTTTTGATTTTGTAAAGCCCGTTTGCGAAAAGCAAAATAAAAAGGGTCATTATATCACCTGCGACACCTACGTTACCATGACCGACGGTACGGGCATAGTTCATATAGCGCCCGCTTTCGGTGAAGACGACGCAAAGGTGGGCAGACGTTACGACCTGCCGTTTGTTCAGTTTGTTGACGGTAAGGGAAATCTTACCGAAGAAACCCCCTATGCGGGCATATTCGTAAAGAAAGCCGACCCGCTTGTTTTAAAGGATTTAGACGAAAAGGGCTTACTTTTCGACACGCCCAAGTTCGAGCATGATTATCCCTATTGCTGGCGCTGCGATACACCGCTTATCTACTATGCGCGCGAATCGTGGTTTATAAAAATGACCGACGTGCGCGACGACCTTATCCGCAATAACGACACAATTAACTGGATACCCGAAAGCATAGGCAAGGGGCGTTTCGGCGATTGGCTTAAAAACGTTCAGGATTGGGGCATTTCGCGCAACCGCTATTGGGGCACGCCGCTCAATATTTGGCAGTGCGAGTGCGGGCATATGCACTCTGTAGGCAGTATTGCGGAATTAAAGGAAATGTCCGATAACTGCCCCGATAATATCGAGCTGCACCGCCCGTATATAGACGCGGTGACCATAAAGTGCCCCCACTGCGGCAAGCAGATGCACAGAGTGCCCGAGGTTATAGACTGCTGGTTCGACTCAGGCTCAATGCCGTTTGCGCAGCACCATTATCCCTTTGAAAATAAGGAGCTGTTTGAATCGCAGTTCCCCGCGGACTTTATTTCCGAGGCGGTTGACCAGACCCGCGGCTGGTTCTATTCGCTGCTTGCAATCTCTACCCTTATTTTCAACAAGGCGCCTTATAAAAACGTTATAGTTTTGGGCCATGTACAGGATGAAAACGGGCAGAAAATGAGTAAATCAAAGGGCAACGCGGTTGACCCGTTTGAGGCGCTTGAAAAGTTCGGTGCGGACGCTATCCGCTGGTATTTCTACACCAATTCAGCCCCGTGGCTGCCCAACCGTTTCCACGATAAGGCGGTAACAGAGGGTCAGCGCAAGTTTATGGGCACGCTTTGGAATACCTACGCTTTCTATGTGCTTTACGCTAATATAGACGAATTTGACCCCACAAAGTATTCTCTTGAAAACTGCAAGCTTACCGTTATGGATAAATGGCTTTTATCAAAGCTTAATTCAATGGTAAAGGAGGTTGACGAAAACCTGAATAACTACCGCATACCCGAGGCGGCAAGGGCCTTGCAGGAATTTACGGACGATATGAGCAACTGGTACGTTCGCCGCGGCAGAGAGAGATATTGGGTTCAGGGCTTGCCCGAGGATAAGATAGCGGCTTATATGACCCTTTACACCGCGCTTGTTACCACTGCTAAGGCTGCGGCGCCTATGATTCCGTTTATGACCGAGAGCATTTATCAAAACCTTGTTCGCAGCGTTGATAAATCCGCGCCCGAGAGCATACACCTCTGCGCTTTCCCCACCGTGGACGAAAAGGCTATTGATAAAGAGCTTGAGGATAAAATGGATAAGGTTCTTGAAATAGTTGTTTTGGGCAGAGCTGCCAGAAACGGCTCGGCGCTTAAAAACCGCCAGCCCCTTGCCACTATGTATGTTAAGCTTGACGGAGAGCTTGACAGCTTTTATACCGATATTATTCGTGACGAGCTTAATATAAAGAATGTAAGTTTTACCGATAAGGTAGACGATTTTGTAACCTATCAGTTCAAGCCGCAGCTTAAAACCGTAGGTCCTAAATTCGGCAAGCAGTTAAACGAGATAAGAGCGGCGCTGACAGAGCTTGACGGCACTGCGGCTAAAAAGGAGCTTGACGAAAACGGAAAAATCGTTTTATCGCTCCCGTCGGGCGAAGTAACCCTTGAAACCGGGGACCTGCTGATAGAAGCCAAGCAAAAGGTCGGTTTTTACACCGTAAGCGACCGCGGAATCACCGTTGCGATAGATACCACCCTTACAAAAGAACTTATTGAAGAGGGCTTTGTGCGTGAACTGATAAGCAAAATTCAGACTATGCGCAAAGAGGCGGGCTTTAACGTAACCGACCATATAAGCGTAACCGTAAATGGCAGCGAAAAGGTTGTGGATATTGCCCTTTCAAAGAAAGCGGATATTGCGGGCGACACGCTTGCCGACGCGATAAACGTCGCCGAGCCCGCAGGCTACACCAAGGAATGGGATATTAACGGCGAAAAGGTTACAATAGGCGTAGAAAAGGTATAAACCGAAAGGAGTACCCCTTAAATGAACGATGAAATTTACAGTGACGAGGGCTTTGAGGACATAAGCTCCTCAACTTTGCCCAAAACAAAGAGCAGCCTGAAGGCTGTAACCGAAAATTACGGAAACGGAGTTTTCAGGCACCTGGATAAAATAATAAAGGCTATATCCTTTATAGTGGCGCTTATGATACTGCTGGTTTTCGCCGCGGTTGCCGCCGTGCTTATTATGCTTGATAAGATTTTCGCCATAGTTGCGGTGGGAGTTTTTATTGTGGGTATAGTGCTTTCAATAATAATTCTTTTCTTAATTTACGCTGTGGGTCACCTTATCTCGCAGAATAACGAGATAATAAGAAGATTATAAAAATCAAAAGGCTCCCCTGTGTAAGGGGAGCTGGCAGCCGAATGGCTGACTGAGGGGTTGTCAAGGGCTGAATACCCCTCAGTCACTAACGTGACAGCCGCTGACGGCGGCTGTCTCCTTTTGTCGCTG
>URGH01000083.1 GCA_900547305.1 uncultured Oscillospiraceae bacterium
ATTGCAGCGTAAATATGTCAAAGTACATTGCATTGCTTGTTGAAACCCTCAATTACGATAATTCCATAAGCAGCCTGTTAGACCCCGTAGACCGTATTAAGAAAATTGTTGCAAAGTACGGTCAGGATAAATAAATCGGTATAACCGCAGCCCCGCCCAAATGCTTTAAGCACTTGGGCGGGGGTTAATTTTATTAGAGAACCGCCGCTTACCTGACCGTAAAAATTATTTTTTCGCTTTTTTCAATGTTATTTCTTCCGTATCGCAGTTCCAAAGTTCATTTTGCGAGGTTATATTCTTATTCTTTTTCATTTTCAACATCCCCTTAAAACCCGTTTAGTGAATATACCGCAGCCCATGCTGCGAGGAAAATGTCGCGCAATGGCAAAACCGCAGGTTTTGACTGAGGGATTGTTACAAACCAAAAATACCCCTCTATCAAATTAGACATTAGATGTTAGACGGTAGATGTCAGACGAATACCCCTCAGTCAACTTCGTTGACAGCTCCCCTCTATTTGCTTACGCAAAAGAAGGGAGCCTTTGCCTCCCTCTGACGAGGGCGGTGGCACGGCGCAAGCCGTGACGAAAGGAGAGAAAAAGTCCCCCGGCTTTTTCAGAGTTGCCAATCACCCGCAATCATAAAGACATACTTTTACACACACGGAAAGAAAAAACCGTATGGCTTCAATAAATTATAAAGCCGTGTTTTTTCATCCTCCGAAATTTCAAAATATTTTCCCTTTTCTTTCAGGTATATTACCGGGCAGGTATCGCGTGCAATGCAGAAAGTATCCGACCCGCCGAACCTGACGGATATCTCTTCACTAAACCCGCAAGACGGCTCCTCCCTAAACAGTTTCTTACCGTTGAAAATCGCTTTCAGCGCTTCCGCGTCCACGTCAGACAAATCGTGCATGACATTTGCTCCGTCATATGTAAAATATGCCTTTGCTCCTTTATCCAACTGTATATCAACCTTGCCGTTTTGAAAATAAAATATGCCCGAAGCCGCCACAGCCGCCGCAATCAACGCCGCACCCGACAAAAACAGTCCTTTTTTCGTTCTAATCAACTCCCGTCACAGGCAAAGAACCGCCGCCACTATTACTGTCGTCCTGCTCTTCCAAATAGCAATCTGTGACTTCCCATTTTTTACCGTAATCTTTGTCTACCCTGACATGGTAACTTGCATCTTTAAATTTAAAAGTAAACTCTGCCGTGCCCTTAAAATTCCAAAGGAAAAAGCGCGCCTCTCCCTCTGAATCATAACATATAACATCATCCGGAGCAAATTCAAAATCTTCCCCATACATTTCACGAAATTCTTTGTTTGAATACATATATACCAATGCCGTGGTAAGATCGTCATTTCTTCCGTAGCCATATGAAGCAGACTCAGCTAATTCGGATGTGTGTTTGCGGCTATACATTTCATCATACGGAACTTCATATGATGATATAATAGAATTTTTAGAACAACCGAGTAAACATATCATAAATAAAATAACCGCTATAAAGGATATTCGCCTTTTCACTTTCAACATCCCCTTAAAAACCCATTTAGCAAATGTACCGCAGTCTGCGCCGCGGTACATTTGTTTAATTGAAATTAATCTGTTTTTTCATCTTCCTGACGAATGAAAACCAATTCATCATATTTCCCGCTAAAGAGAGTATCCGATTCCGTGTCAACCTTTATTGTGAATTTTGTTTCGGAAAATTTGCAAGTGCCATTTAAAAAAGTTTCGCCTATATATTCTTTGGATTCTATGCTTTCAAGTTGATAAATTCTTATAGTATTACCTATGAATCCAAAATCCAAAAAAACCTCGTTACCGTCTATATATGTCACAGCATTTGATTCCGGAACATCCATTTTTTCCTCTTCATCATATTTCATTTTAACAGTGTAGGTTATTTTAGGTTCTTCACATATCCACACACCGTCTCCGTAATCAGGGGGGCGTTTGCCACCGAACGGATTCCAATTACAGCCGCATGCACATACAAACATCACGCACAGCATTAACAAAGATATTGCCTTTTCACTTTCAACATCCCCTTAGAACCCGTTTAGCAAATGTACCGCAGTTTGCGCCGCGGTACATTTGTTTAACTAAATTAAAAATTCAACTTTTCCTCATACAAGCCAAAGTCAGACCCTATGTAAATCATCCCATCATAGATAAAAGAAAACGATACAATTTCATTTTTGTGTTTCATTGTTACATTTTGAATTTTTTTTCCTTGTAAGTTATAAATTTGAACCTCGTTTTTCAGTGAAATAACGAAGTATTTATATGTTTGGTAAAACCACAAGTCAACATAATAAGTCATTGATTTTTGCAATTCGTTCAGTTGATGCAAAGGAAAATGCTCTACTATTTTTTTTGTAGTTTCATTATATGACAGCAGATAAAATACATTGTTGATTTTATCAATAAAATAGATAAAATCATTTTGCTTAAAGTACAATTGATGATTGTATAATACCGTTTCTCCGAAAGTATCGGTTTCGATTATGTTCAATTCATTATTGATAATCTTACACTTTTTTACAAATGTATCACAATCACCCTTTAAGCCCTGCAAAATGAAGACATTATCATCAACAGATGGCATCAAAGCGTAATAATCAATATCCTTATCTGAAAGTATTTTTTTCGCATTTCTTCTCTCAAAGTCAACACAAAAAACATTTCCTTTCCAATCTGCTGTAATCGCTTTTTTGTTGCTAATAAAATAGGGAAAAGCTGCATTTGGATTATTTTTTAGCTTGATTTTTTTTGGTAGATACTCATTGTTCATAGAAATTTGATATAAAATTCCGCAAGAATCACAGGCAACTATATATTTTTTGTCAGGTGACGGTGCAATATATCTTATGTCACCAAGCCAAGCTATAATGATAGGCGGTTTAGATAAGTCATTCATATCAAATGAAATTATATTATCATATGTAAAGGCTATCATTTTTTCGTCTTCAATTATATAGCCTAATAATTCAGTATTATATAATTTCATACTCACAAACCTAAACCTGCAACCAATAAAATACTTTTTATTGAATTGAGTGCTGAAATAACATATGCCCGCCGAACCCAATATGTTCGACCCTTTCCATAAGCAGATGTAATTATAACGTTTACAGCTGTATAATAAGCGTTTGTATGCAGACGTCTATGCAAATTATAATTTATAGCAACCTTTGAACAACCGAGTAAGCATAGCATAAATAAAATAACCGATATATAAGCTAATGCTTTCCTCATTTTCAACATCCCCTTAAAAACCCATTTAGCAAATGTACCGCAGTCTGCGCCGCGGTACATTTGTTTAATTGAAATTAATCTGTTTTTTCATCTTCCTGACGAACGAAAACCAATTCATCATACTTTCCGTTAAAGAGAGTATCCGATTCCGTGTCAACTTTTATTGTGAACTTGGTTTTGGAATATTTGCATGTGCCGGTAAATAACAGTTTAGTGTCAGTGACTTCATCACCGTTTTTTAGATATTCCCAAGCCTCTACCGAGTTTGCGCTGAATGTTAAATCAAAAATAAACTCATTGTCATCAGTTGAGAGCTTTGCACCGTCGCTTGCATTATACATTATGTGTGGATTTTCGCAAACCCATACGGAATTTTCATAATGCCACGGTTGCTTATTAACATAAGGATCACATCCGCACAAAAGTAAAAAAAACATAAACAAGGTTGCTATTTTTTTCATTTATGCGTTTGCACCCTAAAACAAATAATAACCAACAATAAATCTCCCCTTTGAATAAATTGACTGAAAAGATCCATAATAATACAAATGTGAACGATTGCTATATCTATTATATACAACAAATTTATTATGATAATAAGTCACCGCTACGGTATGTATACCACCGAAGACAGTTCTTGTATTCCAAAAAGATATAATGTAAACGCCATTTCTTTTTACATAGTGGTTTAACTTTGTTACAGTGAATGCCCTTATAAATCTTATTGAATTTGCCAACAAAAAGTTTCCTATAAAATATGGATTTGAGCCGAAAATACCATAAAGAGTAGAAGCTCCGTTAACCTCCATTTCAAGAGCAATTCGCGCTAAAGACATTCCTCTTCCTTTAAGCCTAAGTGCATTATAAATTGCGATTACCTCACAACCATTATATGACATCCTAAAGAAACCAAATTTAAAACTCGAAACTTTTCCTAATGCTTGACCGTTTATATAACCGGAATTTATATCAATTCTGCTATTATATCCATAATTGTTATATGCTACTGCTCTTCGCATTTTACGTAGCACATACCAAAAATATATCCAATGACCATTCGGATCAACATTTTTTATAGGATTATTTGCGCAATACGCAAGTAAATTATAACTTATCTCTTCGTCATCTACACCGATAAAACTCGGCTCATCCGCATTAATAAACCTGCAAATATCGGGGTTATAGTAGCGGCTTTGGAGATAATAATATCCCGTTTCGCTGTCGTAATAATACCCGCGGTATCTTATCGGGTTTATCTGACCTACGGCAGCTGCCATAGAGCCGGTTACGGAAAGTACCTTACCCCACTCATTGTAGGCATATTTTACCACAGAATTACCGCTTACGTCAAGTATTTCTTCAATATCACCCTGAATATTTTTAAAATAAACATATTCGGTGCCGTTCAGGTTAAAGCCTACGGGCGAATTATCCGCATCATAACGGAAGTAAAGCGTGTTTGTTCCGTCATACTGCCCGGTAATTCTGCCGTCCACCGCGGTATAGTGCGTGGTAACGCCGTTCACCGTTTTTTCGGTGCGAATGCCGCTGTCATCATACTTATAGCTATAGGTATTTTCGCCGTCGGTCATACCCGCAAGGCGGCGCCCCGCCTGCCATATATAAGTATACCCGTTATACATCAGCATATTACCGAGCGCGTCGTAGGTTACGGTATTTCCGTCAACCGAGGTTAAAAGATCGGTCCAGTCGCCGGCATTGTAACCGAAAGTTTTAACCGATAAGGGCGCGCCGAGCGCGGCGTCCTTTGCGTGCAGCGCATAGGTCTTAACGGCGGTAATATTTCCGTTTCCGTCATATTCGTAAACCGAGGTTTTATCCTCTTTTTCATCATCCGTGCGGATAAGCTGACCCTGATTATCGTAATAATACCTTGTTTCCTTGCTGCCGGTTTCGGTTGTATCTCCGTCGAAATCAACAGGCGGCAGCTCGCACGAATCGTCCGAATAATTATAGTCCGTTTCTTCGGTTACGGCGGTTATATTTCCGTCCGTACCGTAGGTATAATTATATGTTTTTTTAAGCCCGCCGAATCTTTGAATCAGCTTTACCGGAATGCCGTTATCATTATACTCATATTCGGATGAAAGTATTACGTTTCTGCCGTTTTTAATTTCGGTTCTGTTTAAGGTATTCTCGGTTTTTTCTTCGGTACGGGTTATATTGCCGTATTTCAGGTAACCGTCGTAATAATCGGTTAAAAAGGTTTCGCCGCCGAAGCTCTCGGTTATTCTTTCAAGCTCGGCTTCCTCGCCGTCGGGTACCGCGTCAAATTCATCATCCGCAATTGTTCCCGCGGGCTGCTTTACCTTATTAAGCCTTGCAAAAGCATAGCTGTACTTTTCGGTAAGCGTTCCGTCGGCGTTTATATCGCTCACAAGGGCGTTGCTGCCCGTATAATCCGTTCTTACATTGTCTATATGGTTTATTTTCGCTGTAAGTGTATTTTCGGAATTATACAAATAGGTATACGCTAAAGTATCGCCGTAATAAAGCGAGGATATATTGCCGTTTTCATTATAATTATACGATATGCTCTGCCCGTTGGCATAGTTCACGGCGGATATTAGTTTTTTCGCGTCGTTATTGTAGGTGTACTGCGCCAAAACGGTATTGCCCGCCGTTACGCTTGTCACCTTGTTATCGCTGTTTGCGGTAACGGCATAGCAGCTTGCCTTTACCTGCGAAAGTTTGCCGTTAGTACCGTAATAATACCGTATGCCCGCGTTGCTGTCTGTATAATTATCGGTGCTCTGCGCCGCGTTAAGGCTGTCGTAATCCGCGTTATATTCGTTCCCGCTTATCTGCTGCCTTATTCTGCCGTAATTATCGTAAACGGTGCGGCTTTTAACGGTGCTGTTTTCCGCCGTGCGTATTTTATCGCCGTTAAGGTTATAATTATAGCTGAGCGTTTTGCCGTCCGCCGTTTCGCTTTGCAGCCAGCCGACGGAATTATAGCCGTAGGTTTTAGAGGTTTCACCCGTTGTTTCGCCCGTCATATAGCCGTTAGAATCATAGGTGTAGGCGGTTGTTTCCTCCCCGGTTACAGCGGTTGCAACGTTACCGTCCGCATTATAGGTATATGTTGTTATTTCGTCCTCTTCGCCCTTGGCGGTTCTTTTAACCGTAAGCGTATTTCCGTGCTCATCATAAGTATACTCAGAAGCTCCGTCCTCCGTTACGGATTTTACAAGATTGCCCGCCCGGTCGTAGCTGCTTATTTCGGTTTTGGTCTCCTCAGCCGAAACGGTTGTAACCTTTGCGGAATTTCCCTTACTGTCGTAGGTATAAAAGGTCTTTGAGCCGTCGGGGCTTTCGGATACGGCAATATCCCCGTAGGCGTTGCAGTAATAGCTTCTCTGCGTGCCGTCCGCCGTTTCGGAAACGGTGGGGTAGTTATACCTGTTGTATACCCTGCGCTCGGTCACCTCGTTATCCTTGGAAACGGTAACAGAATTATCCTCGCCGCTGTATGCATAGCCGGTAACGCCGCCGTCGCTGTCGGTAACGGATACAACCGTGCCGCTGTTATCCTTATACGCTATGCCGGTTATTCTGTTGCCGAACGCGTCGGAAACCTTTATCAGCTTACCGTTTGTATTGTAGGTATAGTTTTCGGTAACCGTTCCCATTACGCCTATAACCGCCGAAAGTCTGCCGTCCAGTCCGTAGGTATATCTTACGGTTCTTTGCATACAGTCGGTAATTGATATAAGGCGCGCGGCTGAATTGTAGGCATATAAAAACTCTCTGCCCACGCTGTCGGTCACCTTTTGTATCTTACCGTTTACGTCCACGCTTACTGTTACGTTATTGTTGTTTTTATCCGTGATTTTAACAAGATAACCGCTTGTATTAAATGTGTATTTCAGCCCGCTCTCATCGGTAAAAACAAAGCCGTCGCCCGAAGAAGTGAGCGCCGCGCGGCTGTAACCGCAGGAGTATTTACCGTTATTCAGCTTAAAAACAAGCGGGCTTCTGCCGTAAATACGCACTATAACCGAATTTTCACCGTATGCCTTGCAGCTGCCCTCAAAGCTCGCCGTCCAGTTTTCGCCGAGCATATTGCCCGACGCGTCGGAAGAGCTGTAATATCTGTTAAACGTAAGGTCAATATTGCCCGACGCCACCGCGAAATCCTCAAAGGTTTCTTCGTAGCCGTCAACCGTAAACGGCACCTCTGCCGAGTTTAAGCCGCTGAACCTTGAGGAATACGCAAACATTCTGCTTTGATTTATCGCACCCGTGTTTGCCTGACACTTTTTCAGCTTTATTAAATCCTTTATGTCCGTTCCGCCGTCGGCGTTTATATCGCACACGGTTCCGTCGTATGTATCTGTGGCGCCGAGCACTGTTTTTCTTACCCCAGCCAGATCCGCCGCGTTTATTCTTCCGTCGCCGTTATGATCGCCGTAAAGCCTTATTTTATATACTTCTTTAATTTCTTCGTCTTCAAAAATCACAACGGTCGTTCCGTTGCCTATATATCCGCTGTCAAACAGGCGCACCCCGTCGGAATTGTATATTTTAACCTCTTCGTTATCCGCAAGGCTAACAGTTTCGGAAAAGCTCCGCACCGAGGTTCCGGGGTTTATTTCATCTATTGTTATATATTTTTTGCCTGTGAGATTCGGTATTGTCGGCTCTGCCTCCTCTGCCGATACTGCCGTTATTGCTGTTGTTGATACTAGCGCTGTTACGAGAACCGTAGATAACATTTTCTTAATATTAATCATTTTAGCTTTCCTTTCATATGTTTATTTCTTGATTTGTAAAATGCCGAAAATTCTCTTGTCCGTAAAATCGCTATGACCGTAAAAAATCTTATGTATCTTCAGCTTATTTTCAGTCTTAACCGCAGCTTATCGCTTATCATCGCAATAAATTCGCTGTTGGTCGGCTTGCCGCGGTCGTTCTGAATAGTATAGCCGAAGTATGAATTCAAAACATCTATATCACCCCTATCCCATGCCACTTCTATCGCGTGGCGTATTGCCCTTTCAACACGGGAAGAGGTTGTCCCGTGGTTTTTGGCGACAGTCGGGTACAAAAGCTTTGTAACTGAATTAATAATTTCGCTGTTTTTAACCGAAAGTATTATTGCCTCGCGCAAATAGTGATAACCCTTTATATGCGCGGGTACCCCTATCTGGTGTATAATTTCCGTTACCATAAGCTCAAGCTCCGGGTCGGTCACAACATTATCCTTAACGACTATCGGGGAAATTTCGTTTTTCCACCCCGAAAGTCTTATTATACGTTCCGCCATTGTATTTATATCAAACGGCTTTAAAAAATAATAGCTGGCGCCGGCATTAAGCGTTTCTTTTTCCAATCGGGAGTTATCAAAGCTTGACATTACCATAACCATGGGTCTTTCCTTACTGTCCATTTTCTTTATTCCGTCAAGCACGCCTAAAATATCCAAGTTCTGCATAAAAATATCCGCTAAAACCACATCGGGTTTTTCCGCTTTGATTCTTTTCAGTAAAAGCGACCCATCCTTTTCACACATCACAACTTCCATTCCGTAACCTGCCAATGCCTTTTCGCAGCTTTTGCCTAATTCCGTTCCGTCTTCCGCAATCATAATTTTTAACCTTTTTCCCATTTTTTGTCCCTCCAAAGTTTTTTGCTGTTTTACATATATTACCACATTCTTTCACAAATTGCAAGTGATAATACAAAAATAGTGACAATCTTTGTAAAATTAACATTAAAATACTGTTTATTTCACTGTTCGACATTTTTAACCGACAATATAACACGGTATTTCCGTTTAAACAACAAAAAAATGACTGCAAAAAATGCAGTCACTGAAAATCTGACGAAATTTTATAAATTTTTTTCGGAGGTTGCAAGGATAAACCTATGCCTGACTCCCCGCAGCGCCATTTTGCCTCCACTTTGTTTTGGGAAAATGTCGCGCAACGGCAAAATCGGCTCCCTTGTGTAAAGGGTTGATGTCCCCGCACTGCGGGGAAAATGTCGCGCAGCGACAAAAGGGGACCGCCACTGTCAGTGGCTGGCAAAACCGCAGGTTTTGACTGAGGGATTGTTACAAACCAAAAATACCCCTCT